>QNEE01000035.1 GCA_003645085.1 bacterium
CCGCAGAAATGTATCAGGTTCGCGACGAGGTTGGCGGACATCGCGGCCAAAGCATCACCGGTGGCGCGGAGACTACCGGTACCAGTAAAATTGAGCGCTATAATCGGCATAAATAGCGCGAGTGTTCCGAAATAGTCGATTGCTGCGTTTTCGACCTCGCCGGTCGCGCCAAAAACCTTCCCGAAAATGAGGCTGCCGGAGGCGGTCGAGATTATCGCAAATAAAATCCCCAGAGCGCATGTCGCGCCCATCGCATTGCCAAAAAGTTTATCGGCGTTTCTCTTTTCGCCCGCACCGAGATGCCGCGATATCGGGACTGCCGCGCCGACGACGAAAGTCAGGAAAATCGTGAATAGAGAGAACAGCACGAGCAGTCCCATCCCGCCACCAGCGAGCGCCGCGCTCGAGAACCTGCCGAGGATGACACCCTCGAGGAGCATCATCACGGTCGTGGAAAGCAGGTCGATTACCGCCGGTGCAACGGCCTTTGTGGAATCGAGAGGGGGCGCCGCGCCGGGCAGCGTCCCCTCGGAGGTCTCCTGTGGATAAGGCTCTCGGTTCAAAGTGAGTGGAGCTTAGCCCTTGTCCAGGGCGTTGTCCTTGATAAATTTTTCTGTGCGCTTGAGAGCGTCGTGGTCGTCGTATTGAGTCGGCGGGGATTTCATAAAATAGCTCGAGGGACCGGCGAGAGCGCCGGAGATGCCCGCGTTCAGTGCGAGTTTCGCTATACGGACGGCGTCGATAACCACGCCCGCGCTGTTCGGTGAGTCCTCGACCGAGAGGCGACACTCGAGATTCATCGGGACGTCGCCGAAATGGCGGCCCTCGATACGAAGATAACAGATTTTGTTGTCCTTTTGCCACGGCACGAAATCGGACGGGCCGACGTGGATATTATCGTCGTCGATTCGCTGTCCGCGCCGCTCGATTTGCGATTTGACCGCGTTGGTTTTGGATATTTTTTTACTATGCAACCGCGCGCGTTCAAGCATATTGAGAAAGTCGGTATTGCCACCGGTGTTTAGCTGGTATGTCCTGTCGATAGGCATTCCACGGTCGAGGAACAGGTTGGTCAGGACACGGTGGAGAATCGTCGCGCCGACCTGCGATTTGATGTCGTCGCCGATAACGGGGAGACCACGCTGCTCGAATCTTTCCTGCCAGTATTTTTCTCTGGCGATAAAGACGGGAATGCAGTTGACGAGCGCGCATCCGGCTTTGAGAATCTGTTCGACATACCATTTCGTAGCTTCCTCGGAGCCGACCGGCAGATAGTTGACCACGACATCGGTCTTCGTCTCTTTCAGGATTCCGACTATATCGTCTGTCGGCCCGGGGGCTTTCTCAATAATCTCGCCGAGGTATTTACCGAGGCCATCGTGGGTCATCCCGCGATAGACGGGAACATCGAGTTTTGGGACTTCCGGGAAAAATCTCGTCGTGCAATTAGGTTCCGTGAATATCGCCTCGGAAAGGTCCTTGCCGACTTTATTTTTATCGATATCGAAAGCGGCGACGAATTCGATGTCCGATATATGTATCCCTCCTAAATTTACGTGCATAAGCCCGGGGACGAATTCGTCCTCCGCGGCGTTTCGGTAATAATGAACCCCCTGAACGAGGGAACTGGCACAATTTCCAACGCCGATAATCGCTACTCGAACCTTTTTTGACATATTGTCCTCCTGTTGTTTTTGTCGAATGATATTTACAAAATTGCCCGCGAATGTCATTTCGAGGAGCGAAACGACGAGGAATCTTTTGAATGACAATGAGTTAAGGTTTCTCGTTTACGCTCGAAATGACAAAATTATCTATTCTGGAGATTTATTTTCATCAAAATTTTCAGTTCATTCCGCGCTCGCGGAGAATGCGTTTTGCGTGTAATAATCTTTTAATTGCGGTCAGATTTGTGCCGACCGCCAGGACTATTAAAACGGCCTTTATAATAAGGTCGTGCATATAATTATACGACCACCTAATAAATAGCGGATTCAGCGCACCGGTAACCACCGATGCCGTTCCGAGGGCGATGACCCTTTCCGGTCTCTGCCAGAATCCGACAGAACACGGGATGCCGAGGCCTTCGCTCCGAGCGCGGACATAGCTGACCATAACCGAGCCTAAAAGCGCCACGACCGTAATTATCTGATAAATGCCGACAAAACGGGCATAAGAATGCCCAAGGTATCCGTAAAAACCTAAAAAAATGGCGAACTCGGCGTAGCGGTCGAGCGTCGAATCGAGTATTGCGCCGAACCGCGTAACTTTATTGCCCGCGCGTGCGACCGCGCCGTCGAGACTATCTGAAAAACCGCCTGCAAAAAGCAATATTCCGCCGATAATCAAATGCCCCGTCCAGAGAAAGCACCCTGCGGCGATTGCGAGTAGAAGACCTCCTACCGTAAAGACCATCGGCCCAAAACCGAGCCTGGAAAATACGATAGCGATATGTTCTACCGTACTGCAGTATCCATCGACGAATCTGCCATTACGGTTTACTCCGGGCAATCGAGCCTCCTGTTAGAGTGAACTATAATTAAGAGTAAAAAGGGAACCCGATTTAAGTCAAGCTAATTCGAGTTGTGCCAGAAATATAATACGTCGTCGCCAAATATTCTACTGTCGTTAAAACCGGACGGCGGTGTAATCCTCACGGACAATTGTAGCACAAAAAAACCACACGGCGAAAGGTGCCCGATTATCGACGGCAAGAGTGTTGCCAATTCTTTAAGCTTATTTGTTATATATGGAGGGTCGGCAAATATTATATCGGAAGCGGTTTTTGTGTTATTTATAAATCTCAATACCGACACGGGGCGAATTCGCGCCACCTTCGGTGGCAGGTCGAGGCGGCCTACCGCTTCAGTGATTTTCCTCGCCGCCCTTTTATCCGATTCTACGAATATTACAGGGTTAGCGCCTCGACTGGCCGCCTCGATACCCACGGCGCCAGTGCCTGCATAGAGGTCGACAAATGATAGGCCCTCTATATCGCCGAGAATGTCGAATAGCGCTTGACGAACCCTGGCCGCCGTGGGGCGAATTCGCCCGGAAACTGTGGGTATTTTATGCCCTTTGAACTCTCCGCCGGTAATTCTTATCGACATAGACTTTATCTCACAAGAACGAGCGTCCCCTGACAGAGAACCTTATCTTTCCGTGTTATAATATAAATGTATGTTCCCGGTATCGCTTCTTTGCTGTTGTTCCGGACGCCGTCCCAGAACGCGTCTTGTTCCTGAGTAGTCGGCGGGATATATGATGAATAAACGCGCCTGCCATCGAGGTCGAGAATCTCGACCGTCGCTCCGTCGAGTTCCATATCCGGATACTCGAACCAGACAATATCGTTGGCTCCGTCGGCATTAGGAGTGAACGGTATCGGCCAGACATCGCAGGGCGTTTCTTTCGAGCGACGGAAAGCGATACAGCTCGTGTCTGTGCAGTTTGGCCCGCAATACTGCGCCAGGTCGCATAAACTCAAACAAACCAGAAGCGGTATATCGAGACTGTATCCGGCTGTTTCGACATCGAAAACAAGTTGAATTCCGTCGAACGAAATCCCTGTGTCTCCCGGTCGGAGCGTGTCGTCCTCGATATAGATAAATATAGTTGTATCGTCAATACCCGCGCCATTGTCCGTTAATTCCCAAATAACTATTGCATCCTCGTCGTGGGGGATAACATCGCTTTGCGGATGAATAATATCTATCTCAGGTGAGGAGGTATCTATCCAGAACGTCCAGCGATATACGCTGTCTAGTTCGAACCCCAGAAGGTCGTTCGCAGCAAGAAGTTCGATATCGACCTGAAGCCCGTCGGTTAGTATCGTATCTGGCCACCAGATTAGCGAATCGTTTGAATAAAGTAGTCTGGAACCGACGGTTAACGTATCTCCGTTAATGACAAGAACGATTGTCGCGTCGTTCACGCCGTCGGGGTCGGTAAGTCGGATTATCACACGGTCGCTATCGCAAGACGTATACGAACTATCTGCGGGATATATCAATTCCGCAACGGGGCCCACGGCCTCCACTAACTCGGGACAAATCGTATCGCTGATACTCAAAGCCCTGTCTGCCGTATCGAGGAAGTCGAAATCGTTATCGTAGGCGAGGACAACATAAATCGGCGAATCACCTGCGCTAAACGGCCCGATTGGGGAATCGGATATAAAGGTATCGCCGGCAAGAAGGCTCATCTGGGTCGTTTGCTCACCGCCGTCGGCAAGTGAGCCGTCGCTATCCCATAAGACATAAACCCCCTGTCCACCGGGACCGGTCGCGTCGTCGTAGACGCCCGAAGGGTCGTCGGTAATAGTCGCGCTGACATCGACAGAAACACCGGCATAAACTGTGGTAGGTGCGATATCCGCGAATTCCGGTCCGACAGAATCGTCGTCGAGAATAAAGAACCGCCATTCGTAAAGCGAATCGTTAGGGCTGCAGCAGCACGCCGAATCGGCGGCGTAAACGGTTACATTAATAGTCTCCCTTTCATGCCAGAAAATGAGCTCGTCGTCGAGAGAGGGTGTCCAGGGCGTGCCGCCGTTATATGCCGGGACGTCCATTATAAACCTCGTTCCGTTCCAACTTGTAGCGGTGCTTCCGGGCGCGAAAGTCCTAATCCAGCGCGGCGTTGTGAATGTCATCGTCATAGAATCGAGAACGCCGGCGGGAACGTCGGCCAGGTCTATACTTATGGCAGCTTCCCAGTCGAGAATAGAGGCTTCTGGTATCGGTGTCAGGTTGCTCGCATCCGGCGGATGGACATCGATTATCAATGTGAACGTGTCGACCGACGCGAGTGGTGCCCCGTAAATATCCTCCGCAAAAACCCAACAGGTCAAAGTTTCCCCGTGAGCGAATGGCGTGAGAGCATTGAAGATTAATAGACTGTCGTCCGCTTCGTAAATCGCTTCCGAGTCGGTGGCGACTGTATATGATGTCCCGTTTATAAAAATCCCGGTCGAACTAGAATCGAGACCGTCCGTATCCACAATGCGCACTATTATATTTCCGCTATCGCACGATGTAATAGCGCCGTCCGGCGGGCTAATAAGCGTCGCTACCGGCGGCGTGTTCCCTATATTGAAACACCATTCTATAACGTTTGTATTAAGCCCGCAATATCGAGCGCTATCATACAGAGTTATCGTCAGACAAACCGAATCGCCGTCCGCGAAAACCGTGTCTCCCGAATAAACCGTCGATGGCAGTCGCAAAGTATCACCGTCGAAAATCGCCCCGCTTCCAACCGAATAAGTATAACTACCGATACCGATGCTGCCGATTGTCCGGCTTAACCCCGCCGGAATATCCTCGCATACGAACCACATATCCGGCGCGCCCGGCGAAACTGTCCCGTCGAGTGGAGGAAAACCGTCCGTTATTATAGGCCCGATAGTGTCGATAACAAACCAGAAACTCAACGGCGAACCGAGCGGTGTGCCCCATTCGTCGTCGCAGCCGATAACCTCGATAAATACCGTATCGCCGTGGTCTCTAACTCCGTAATCGATAAGAAGCAGCGAATCACCCTCGATATAAGGCCCTATCGGCGGATAATCCGTATAGGTTGTTCCGTTGATAGCGACCGCAAACGTCGTTGTATCCAATTCGTCGCCGTCCGTATCGTGGATAAATATGGACACAACGCTATCGATACAACTCGTTACCACGCCAGACGCGGGCGGATAATTATAAAAAGCCTCCGGGCCGTCCGCGGATATTGTGTATTCCCAACAGACGAGCATTACGTTAGGTCCGCAAAGCGTCGTAGCGTCCTCACCGCGAACACAAATATCGATTGTATCTCCCGGTATAAGGGTGTCGAATGTTACAGTGCCGTCATAGACCAGCGAATCGCCATCCCAACTGACGCCTGGGTCGCCGGAATTGTGCCATATCCCGCCGACGCTGATTCCGAGTGTGCTATCGACGACTCCCGCACCGATATCCTCGATACCGACCGAGATGGACGCGTATCCAGGGTGGAGAGGAATCCCGGTTACAGGATGCACGAATGTCGTTTCCGGTGGGGATAAATCTATATAGAAGCTGTAGGTCAATGGCGAAGCGAGACCGTTACCCAGAACGTCCTCGGCGGAACTGAGTTCGACGTCTATTATATCACCATCCGACCATGGTTCACCCGGAATAAAGAACAACGAATCATCGGCGGATATGTAGGTTAGTTCCATAGAATCGGTTGTGTATGAGAACCCTTCGACCGTTAATACGATTGTCGAATCCGCGATACCGTCCGGGTCGGAAAGGGAAATCGAAAGCTCCTGATAGCCACTATCGCAGGCAATCCATTCGCCTGCGAGCGGCGATATCGGTTCGGCGACAGGCCCCGAAGTGCTGATAATAAAAGACCAACATACCGGGTCGCTAATCGCATTCGAGTCGCAGTAATCGACATTGTCGGCGGCTTCGATTACACAGACTTCTACCGTATCCCCGTCCTCGAAAACGCTCCCATATTCTTCGCTAACGAAAACCACCGTATCGCCGCACGTATAAACCCCCGTAGAATCGAGCGTCAGGACCTCGCTATCGACGGTAAATACGATTGTTGCTGGATTAACTCCGCCGCAACCGGAATCGGATACGACAAACGAAATATCCGGCGTTAAAGAACCTGCAGTCCCGCCCGACGGCGGGTCGAAGCCGAAAACTACGGGAGGCGACAGGTCGATATAAATATCGAACTCGAGCAGGTCTATTCCCCAATTATGAACGCTGTCAGAAACGCAGAACGAATCGACATGAATAAGAACTCCATCGCTCCAGTGTGATGACGGGTCGAAACTAAGAAGACCGAATACCGAGTCGTAAGAGACTAATGTCGAATCCGTCGTATAAGGAACGCCGTTCACGCGGAAGATAATCGTGGACGCTATTATGCCGGCGGCATCGGTAATGATGGCATCGAAGCCCTGTAGACTACACGCGGAACAGGAATTGCTATCGGGGCTTGCAAGAAAGGCGAGTGGCCCCCCTTGGTCGACAATAAAGCTCCAGCATTCATAGGCCTCGTTCGGCGAGCACCAATCCGGGGCATCGGAGGCCGTAACGCAAACTTCGACCGTATCCCCATCCGCAAAACTCACCCCTGCGTCCGAGGAAATAAACTCGACGGTCGAGTCTACACTGTGCCATTGAAGCCCGATATCGCTCCCCATGAAGTAATCCGTTCCGTCGATATCGACCACTATCGACGATGTGTCGACGCCGCAACCCGCATCGAAAATACGCGCGCTAATGACGGGTTCCACCCCCGATGTTCTACTTCCATCGGGCGGGTCGAAATTATCGAGCTCCGGCGGAGATAGGTCTATATAGAAATTGTAACTGAACGGCACAACAGGATTACCGAGGCTGTCCGGCGCCCGCAAAAGCTGGACGTTTACGGTATCACCGTCAGACCACGGCGAAGGCGGAACGAAGGTCAGGATAGTGTCGGTATAGAACATATAACCCGTCGGGTAAGAGTATAAAATACCATCGACCCGCATCGTTATACTATCGGTAACGATACCGTTATCGTCGAACAAATAGAGCTCGACCCGCTGGTCGGCGCTGTCGCATGCGAGCCAATCGCCCGGGCCGGGCATTAGCGCATACGCCTCCGGATTGCTTACATCGACCACTATTGTCCAGCAGAACAGCGGAACAAGTTCATTCGGCCCGCAATAGTCCGGCGAATCATAAGCTTGCTCGAGGCAAACCGATACGGTTCCGACCAACGCGGAGATAAGGCTGTCGCTATGAAGTAGCGCCTCTGTCCCCGTCCAAACAAGGCCGGAGCCTAAAGTATAATCGGTTCCGTCGACATTCAGGATAAGGCTCGAGGGGTCGACACCGCTGCCAAGGTCGGTTATGGGGATAGAGATATCCGGAACGACACCCAATACGGCGCCGTCCGGCGGGCTTGGCGCGCCCGCAAACGGTGGTTCTAAATCTATAAAAAACTGCCAGTTCAGCGGCGCTCCGAGCCCGTTACCAATTAGGTCCTCGACATAAAGCAGCGCAACGTCGATTGTCTCGCCATCGACCCAGGCGACCGAGGGGGTAAAAGTCAACACCGAATCCACATAATCGAGTTCGGGGTCGGAGTTCGTATATTCGACACCTTCGACCTCGAATCGAATTGAATCTGCGAGAACTCCGTCCGGGTCGGTAATATAGAGGATTATCTCTTGTTCCGGTGGCACACACGCGACCCACCTATTAGGTCGGGGTTCGACGATTCTCGCCACTGGCCCAGCCAGATTTATCGAGAATTCCCAGCAGAATGGAGATATTAGGGAATTCGGCGCGCAGGTATCCGGTTCGTCGCTGAGTGAAAGGACACAGACCTCTATCGTATCGCCGTCGCCAAAAGTAATGCCTGCGGCCGACGGGTCGAAATGAAGTTCATCGCCGTCCCAATAGACCCCGGCATCACCATAATAATAGGTCGTCCCGTCGACGCGGATGACCTCGGAGGTCGTATCGACACCCGCAGGGAAATCGGTTGCCGTTATCCATATAGGTTGAGAAGGGTCCGCGACAACACTGCCGTCCGAAGGGAACGGACTCGACAAAACCGGCGGTTCGATATCGACGATATAGAAAGTCCCGGCAGTATCGCCGGCGGACAGAGCATTGCCCGTCATATCCTCGGCAGCAATAACCGCCGCGCGCACCGTATCGCCGTGAAGAGCCGGAACGTCGGGGTCGAACGACAGGTCCGGTTCCGCCCAGGTGAGCTCGCCGCTACCGATATCGAGAATCGCCCCGTTCACCCTAACATTTATAGAGGAACCCATAACGCCCGAAGGGTCGGTTACCGTCCAACGAACCCCGAGGTCGGCGCAGGAAGTAACCGTCCCCGGCGGAGGCATAATCACGGAAGCTACCGGCCCACCGGCATCGACATAGAAAAGCCAACAGGTATCCGGCAGGACATTCGGGTCGCAGACATCCGGTAGGTCCGCCGCCGTTATGCAGAATGTCGCCGTATCTCCGTCATCGTAGGAGAGCCCCGCTAAAGCCGGGTCGAACGCGAGGAAAGAGTCGGCGAAAAACAGTGCGGGTTCGGTTAAATCGTAACTACCGAAGCCGGGAACGGTCAGCAGGATACTCGACGGGTCCACACCGGCCGGAATGTCGGTCAGTCTGACCGATACCGAATCGAAACCGGCGGTAGAATACGGGAGCGGATAGAACCAATCCGCGACCGGCGGCTTAAGGTCCATCGTCCAGTCCCAAACCGGACCGGCACCTGAACAATGCCCGTAAACGTCGGCGATATCGAGAACCTGCACCATGACCATAGACCCGTGGGCGAAATTGGTGGCGGGCGTAAATTTGAACGTCGAGTCGTCGACAATAGTTATCTCGGTTTCGGCCTCGGTGTAGTCTACTCCGGAGACATGAACGACAAGCGAATCGAATTCGATATTCGACGGGTCGTGGAACGTAACTATTACGGTTTCCCGCGGACAGCTAACGATGCTGCCCTCGGGAGGCCAGAGTAATTCCGGGATGGGCGCGCCGCCGTCGACATAGAAATCCCAGCAGTGAGGCGGTGCGATATTAGGACCGCAAAGAATCGCCCGGTCGAACAATGAATCGACGCAAACGTGGACCGAATCGCCGTCCACGAACGTAATACCCGCGGCGGTCAGGTCGAGGCTCAGCGATGAGCCGTCCCAGCTCAAAGCCGCATGACTGAGTCCGAAGGGCGTTCCGTTAACAACCATAGTTAATAGTGGAGAATATACTCCGCTCGAAACATCAGTAATCTGTGCCGAAATCGTAGATAGGCCCGGGTCGACGACCATACCGGGACCGGGGTCGGTAAAGCTCACCGAAGGCGACAGCGTATCGAGCCCAAAATAAAATTCCAAAGGCGCGTCTTCTAAAGGATTCCCCGCAAAATCGTCTGCGCGCGTCAGAGAAACCGGGAGCATAACTCCCTCCGGCCAAGGCGAGTCCGGCGTGAATGTTAAATAAGGCGAGGAGTAGTCGAGATGCGCATCCGGCCAGGTATAAAGGACGCCGTCGATATCGAGCTCAATCGTGCTCGTGTCCACTCCGTTCGCATCGGCGACATATATTTCGATAGGTTGCTCGGGGCAACTCGACCATGACGATTCGGGCGGCGAGAATACCGAAGCGAGAGGCCCGCGAAAATCGAAGAAATAAACCGCGCATTCGGGGACCGAAAGCTCGTTTGGCAGACAAAGGTCGGGGTCGTCGGAAAGAAGCTCTATACAAACCTCCAGGCTGTCGCCATCCATAGGATAATAACCGAGGTCGCTGAAATGGAAACTTAACGTCTCTCCGGGCCAACTCAATCCGGCATCTGGCCACGAGTAATACACGCTGCCGATACGCATAGAAAGCGAGCTTCGATTAACGCCAGCGGGAGCATCTGTAATCGCTATTTCTATCAGGGTGTCGGCGACCGTAAAGCTCGTCGAGGTCGGCGGCTCGAAACTCATTATGACGGGCGGTTCGAGGTCGATAACGAAATGCCACAAAAGTGGAGTTTCCAGGGGGGTGCCATAAATATCGTCCGCCGTGCTAAGCCGAACCTCGACAGTTTCGGCATGCGCCCAGATGAAAGACGGCGTCCACGTAAGAATACTATCGCCGTCATAGGTTAGCTCGGGGTCCGAGGTGTTATAAGAAATCCCTCGAACTTCGAGCACTATAGTCGATTCGTCGACACCGTTGCCGTCGGATACCCAGAGCATTATTTCCTGGTCGTTACACGCCGTAACCCACCAGTCTTCAGGGCGGATAATCCCGGCATTCGGCCCGGATTGATTGATATGGAATGTCCAGCATTCGGGCCCCATCGAGTTGGGGGCGCAGGAATCCGGGTCGTCCGACGAGGACACACAGCAGCGAACAGAATCCCCGTCATCGAGCGTCAATCCAAATGCCACAGGGTCGAGCGAAAAATGGGTTCCGTCCCACGTTACGCCCGCGTCGGTAGTTCGCGCTATTTCTCCCGCGACCTCGAAAACGATAGTCGCCTCATCGACACCCGCCGGGCTATCGGTCAAATCGAAAGCGATAGTCGGAGTGGTTGTCGATATGACCGCGCCGGGCGCGGGGGTCTCTCCCGAAAGAACCGGTGGAGAAAGGTCGACCGAAAAACTATAGCTTAAAACCCCCCCGGAAAGGGGGTTACCGGAAATATCATAAGCCGATAATGTAACGTTTATAACCCCCTCTGGATACGGTGCCGGAGGGATGAATATTAACAGTGAATCCCCGATGTAGATTAGCTCGGGGTCGGCGAGAGTCCAGGGCGTGCCGTCGACTGTGAGGACGACCGAGTCCGGTTCGAGACCGCGGTTATCCGTCAGGAGAATTCTTATATTTACCATTTCGCAGGCGGTAACCTCGCCGTCGGTCGGGTCTATCGGAACGGCGTTCGGGCCTTCCAGGTCGTAGGGATAAATATAGCAACTGTCGGTTCCGGCGTTCGGACCGCACCATTCGGGGGCGACTCTGTCCGATGCCCTGATACAAACATCGAGCGGGCCGGGACCAAAACTTACCCCCGCAGCGGCGGCGTCGAAAACAAGCTCGCCAGTAGCGGATATATATGTTACACCGGCATCGGTAATGGAATAATCGATGCCCTCCAGGCCGAGAACGATAGTAGAGGAATCGACCCCCGCAGGTTCGTCGCTCAAACCGAATGTTAAAACCGGTGTGGCGTCGGAAAGCACTGTTCCGGGCGCCGGGTCGATAGAAACCAGCTCCGGTGGCTCTGTATCGATAATAGATTCCCATGTTGGGATGCCGGTTAACGCGTTTCCGGCGATGTCCACAGCCCGGCTGACGCGGAATTCGATAGTGTCCGCGTGGGCGAACGGAGTAGCGGGAGAATATCTCAAAGTATCGTTAGTATAAGAAAGCCTCGGACTGGTAAGGTCGAAAGTGCTGCCGTTTATCCAGAACCTGAGCGAGTCCGGATTTACGCCCCAGAAATCGTAAAGCCAGATAATTATATCCGAATCCGCACAGGCGGTGATAAGCCCACTATCAGGATAAACGAGAGAAACTTGTGGGCCGGAAAGGTCGATATAGTATTCCCAACAACTATCCGGTCGTGCGATATTAGGTCCGCAATAATCCGATATAACTACGTCCGCGAGCGAATCTATACAAATACGGGCAGTATCTCCGTCACCCCAGCTATACGGACTTAAACTCGTTTCGAGCGTGAAACCCGGGTCGAGCCACCATACCCACGCAGACATGCCGATGAACGAATCGCCATTTACCCGAATAGCGAAAGTCGTAGGGTCTTCGCCGCTTAGAGAATCGACGGCCATTATATCGATAGACGGCGTTCCGTCGGAGATAACACTTCCCGGCGGCGGGCTGATTCCCGCGATTACCGGCGGCGATTGGTCGGAAATAAACCACCACTCGAAAACACCAGAAAGCGCGTTGCCGAGAGAGTCCGAGGCGTCCAGCACCGCGACATCGATGGTATCGCCGTCAGCAAACGGCATTATCGGCGTCCAAGTAAGAGAATCGTTCGACCAGCTCAAATGGTCGGGCCAATCGTATATCGTCCCTTCAATCTCGACAGTGCTCGATTCGGGGATAACCCCCTGGTCGTCGGTTACCGAGAAAACGACGAGTTGTAACGAGCAGGCAGAAAAAGACCTGTCCAGCGGGATGAGAAGGTCCGCGACAGGCCCGGACAGATTTACATAAAAAGACCAGCAACTATCGAAATCGACCGAATTCGGTCCGCAGAGGCTCGAGGACACCAGGTCGGAGGCATCGCGCATACAAACGTGCACGCTATCACCGTCATCGAAGGTAAATCCGGCCATACCGCAGTCGAAAGTTATCTGGCTGCCGTCCCAGCTCATCGCGGCGTGGGTAACATCGAAAAGCATCCCCTCTACTCTGATTCTTGGCGATGCTCCATCGACACCGGCAGGTTCGTCCTCGAGGCCGATTCTGATAGTCGGAGTCGGGTCGCTGACGGCATCGCCCGCGCCGGGAGAATACCCGGTCATAACCGGCGGTTCCGTATCTATAACAAAAAACCAAGAAAGCGGCGCGCCCACAAGTCCGTTGCCAACCATATCGTCGAGCGCGACAAGAACGACCTGAACCGTATCGAGATGCGGAAACGGCGATGCTGGAGTGAACACTAGCGTATCTCCCCGTGATGAAAGCCGCGGGCTTGGCCACGAGAACGGCGAACCGTCGATATTTAACACCGCAGTTGTCCAGTCGACTCCGTTCTCGTCTTCTGCGTAGATTAATATCTCGCCCGTTGCGCAGGCCGTTATCGAGGAATCCGGAGGATAGACCATATCTGCCGTAGGGCCGAGCTGGTCGAATATCATACTCCAACAGGAATCCAGTTCGTTCGGTCCACAATGGTCGGAATCGATAAGGTCGGGAACGTGAAGGCAAAGTTGAACCGTATCGCCGTGAGAGAAACTTTCCCCGGTCGCGCCGAGGTCGAAACTCAGCGTCGTTCCGTCCCATGAAAAATAGGCTGGCCAGGCGTATGGTGTCCCGCGAACGGTCATCACGGCGCCTGTCTCGTCCACTCCGATACCCGCGTCGGTCAGGTCGATATCGATTACCGGCGATGAACTTACGACCGAATCCGGCGGCGGGTCGATAGCTGTTATTACCGGCGGACTCATATCCATATAAAATAAGGAGGTTACAGACGATGGAAGGTCGTGGCCAAAATTATCCTCGGCGTGATTCAGCGATACATTAACAGTAGAACCGTCGACAAAAGGCACTGTCGGGGTAAATATGAGCGTGTCGTCGGAGAACGTCATATGGTCGAGACCGAAATATGTAAAGCCATTCACCACAAGCTCGATTGTAGATGTCTCTATACCGGCGAGGTCGAAAAGCCAAATGGTGACCGGCTGGTATTCGCACGCGCTCCAGGACGCGTCCGGCGGGTCGATTATCGCCGCCTGCGGGCCGCTTATATCGATTATAAAGCTCCAACAGTAAGGCGGGTTCATACGGTTGGGGCCGCACCGGTCTGCACGAACGCGGTCTATCGCGTAAATACAAACATCGACGGTGTCGCCGTCGCTCCAGGATAACCCAGCGCTTCCGGTGGCGAAACTCGCGCGCGTTCCATCCCAGCTAATACCGGGAGTTGTCGCCAGAACATAAGGCGACCCATCGACAATAAAGGTTATACTATCTGGCAAAACCCCCGTAATAGGGTCGTCGAGTTGAACCGATATGGTCGGCGAAGTAACCGAAGCGACGCCGCCATCGATAGGTTGGGGATTGCTAGCCTGCGGAGGGGTCTTATCCACCGTAAAATGCCAGGCCGGGAAATCGCCGGCAAAATAGGAACTCATATTATTTACGGCATCTCTTATGCGGTTAACATAGACGGTAATGAGACCTTCGTCGTAGTATTCCGCCGTTCCGGTGCCCGTATAATAAACCGTGTTTCCGATACCGTTCACATAGGGGTTTGTGCCCTCCGAGGCCAGTGTGCCGTCGAGATTAAACTGACAAGTGTTAATCTGAATATCGGAAAAATCGGTAAAGGCCACGACCAGCGTGTCGCAGCCGAGCGTGTCCCCGTCGTCGGGATATATCAACGTCGCGCGCGGGCCGATTCTATCCACCAGAAAATTCCAGCACTGGTCGGTATCCAGCGTGTCGAACCAGTTTGGGCCGCAGACTTCGGCGATTTGCGGGACAGCGTCCACAGCCTTGCGCAAACAAACCATAACCGAATCTTCATCCCGAAAGTTTATCCCCAAAGGATTAGTATATAACGTGAATGTTGAATCGACGTAGGTTACCTGAGGTGTGCCCTCCCAGCAATAACCGCTAAGCCTGTCTGAAGGGCAATGGTAATCCGCCGATTCTATGCACATACACAACCCTCCGAGGGGGAGCCCACTCATAGAGTCGACGACATCGATACTAATAACGGGCGAATTCTCTGCGATAGTCGTATCCGGTATCGGTATTCTCGATGCCGGATAAAAATAGGGTTTGTCGAAATCGGTGTGGTAGCTCCAGGAAACAGGCCCGGAAATCGGTGTCCCGTCTATATCTTCGACATAAAGAAGGGTAACGTCCACATCGTAACCGTTCGAATATGGTGAAGACGGTGTGAAAGTTAGCGTCGAATCGCCGTCCCAGGATAGATGTGCGTCCGGCCAGTTATAGACCGTTCCGTCGACCTCGAGGCTTATCGTGGTTTCATCCACCCCCTCGAGGTCGCTTATCTCTATCATCGCAGTCTGCAGACTACAACCCGCCCATCCGCTCGGGGTGGGAATAACCATAGTTGCAGAGGGTCCTGGTGGAGCAGCGGGTGAGTTCGAAAAGGTTATCGTTAACCCTATTAAAACCGAGGATATTATATACCTATCTTTGCGCATAATACCTCCCGATGCGCGAATTTTGACGAGACTTATTTATCTATTTAATATGGTATTTAAAAATGAAATGTCAAGCACAAGCGGAAAGCCTTGACAATAGTTTTGATTATTAGTATTTTTTAATCGAATTTTGAATAACGGCGGAGTAACAACAATTTGCGATTGCGTTTGTTTAATTCATCGTTTACCAGTTGAACTGATTATGAAAATCACCTGTCCAAATTGCGGTTCATCGAGTCAGATTCCCGACGAGAAACTACCAGAGAAACCGGTTCAGATTCGGTGTAAATCTTGCGGCACCGCATTTACAATACAAAGACCGCCGGCCACAAAACCTGTTCTGCTCGTTAATATCGAGAAACTCCCCGGCGGGAAAATAAGGGTCGTCTGTCCTAAGTGTCAGGCGGAATATATCGTCGAGACAACCAAACTCCCGGAGGGTAAGGTCAAAACAACATGTAAAAAGTGTGGCCAGGTTTTCGCATTTACTGCTAAACCACGGAAAGACACTCTCTCGACTCCACTACCGCCACCCTCCACACCATCGTCAGATTTTCTAAAGCCGACCGTAGAACCGCCGTTACCGGCTCGGAAAAGTCCCGAATCGTCGACTCCGGTTAGCGATGATTCCGATGAACAACAGATGCCCGTTCCGATGTGGGAAAAACCGGCTATCGACCCCCAAATACCTCCCGGCACACCAGTGCCGCCGGGAGCAGGTTCACGCCCTGCACCGCCTGTAGTAATAGGGACCGGGCTGAAAGATTCTCCCCAAACCGACCACGGTGGAGCCGAACCACCTAAGACAGTTTCTGAAGAGTTTTATCCTCCGGGAACCGAGTTTATTGATGGCCAACCCGTTACTGGCAAGGCGAACTTCTTTATTATCGACAAAAACGGAAAACGCGATGGTCCGGTAACTCTGACGTTGCTACGGGATTGGGTAAAAACCGGCCAGGTCCGAGAGGAAGATACGATTGAATTGCCGGACGGCACCCAAAAACCGGCGGGCAAGATGATAGAACTCGAAACGGCGTTTGCTGCTGTAAAAGGAACCACGCTCGTTTCAGAACCTGTTCAGGTGAAACCTACCGCCAAGGAATTTTTCTCCGGTGTCGGCGCGGGTGCTATAGGCGGTCTCGGCTGCGGTATCCCTGCAACCGCTTTCAATTTAATGTTCGGTATGGGCGTTATAGCTATAACCTGTGGGGCATCCGGTTCGTTCGTATTAGCTCTAGTATTAATTGGAGTGCTTATCTGGGTAGGAATCGGAACCTTCCTCGGGACATTACTATCGACTATCCACGCACTATCGTTATCGTCCGATTCCGATATCTATATCTGGAATGCGAAATCCGTCGGGGCAATCGGCGGCGGACTTGGATTATTTCTGGGTCTTCTCAGTTTCCTCTCGCGCGGCGGATTGCTTAGTATCCCGCTCCTGATTATCGAGGGTTATTTGTTGTCCAGGGTTATACTCGCGATATATATCGGATTGTTCCATTCCTCACCCGAAGGCTAAATCTCGAGGCACATCATTCCATTTTTTTCTTGATATCCAGCCATACCTTAACGGCTTTAGCCTTTAATTCTGCGAGGTCGCCGTTGTTCTTAACGATGTAGTCTATTTGCGATGTGATTTTATCGAACAACGGAGCCTGGGCATCGAGCCGCCTGTCGCATTGTTCCTGTGGCAGTCCTCTGTCCTGAATAAGTCGGTTTGCGCGCTGCCATCGAGGGGATTCGACCAGAACGAGGTAATCGAGTTTTTCCTGTAGAACTGGCCATTTGGGAAGCATAGCCGCATCCAGAACCACGATACCGGGGAATTTGCTAGAACGAAGTTCATCGATTCTGTCCGATAATCGTTCGACGAGAACTCTATGGGTCACTTTCTCGAGAAAACGCAAAGCCCTTTCGTTGGAAAATACGAGCGAAGCTATGCGGCTGCGGTTTATCGTCCCGTCGTCGTTGACAACATCGTCTCCGAAGAACTCGATAAGTTCGACCTTTATCGAGGGTTCCTCCAGAACCTCGTGTCCGAGCTTATCGGCATCGATAACGAAAGCGCCGAGCTCGGCAAAGACCTTGCAAACCGTCGATTTCCCCGATGCGATGGGTCCTGTAACCCCGATTAGGAGCATTATGCGTGTTCCCTTATATTTCTAATTATTGGAAATTTTTAAGAATATTTTAAGTTTGTTGGTTTCTTTATTGCTACTTATTTCTTACTTAACGTTACTTCGTTGTTTTGGATATCTATAACTACTTCGTTCCCTTCGATAATCTCGTTCGATATTATGGCTTCCGACAGTTTTCGACCAATTTCATGGTTTATAACTCTCTTTACCGGCCGCGCACCGAAACTCGGGTCGTAGCCCTCTTTGGCCAGCCATTTAACAGCGTTATCGGTCAATTCGATTTTGATGTCTCTCTCTCCGAGCCTGCGCGCGAGATAACCGAATTGCAGTCTGACTATCGCCTCGATATCCTCAGGTAGCAGCGGATTAAATACTACTATCTCGTCTATGCGGTTTAAAAATTCCAAAGGAAGGATTTGCCGGAGCATTTCGATTAGTTCCCGGCGGATACCGTCTATAACATTATCGCGGTTTTCGGCGGTGATATCTTCCGTGCGTTCCATTATCATCCGGTTGCCGATATTCGAGGTCATTATCAGTATCGTATTCTTAAAATCGACCGTGCGTCCCTTGTTGTCCGTCAATCGTCCGTCGTCGAGCACCTGAAGCAACAAATTGAAAACCTCCGGGTGCGCTTTCTCTATCTCATCGAACAAAACAACGGAATACGGATGTCTCCTGACAACCTCGGTAAGCTGTCCGCCCTCCTCGTAACCGACATATCCGGGAGGTGCGCCTATAAGCCTGCTGACCGAGAATTTCTCCATATATTCGCTCATATCGATTCGTATCAGGGCGCTTTCGTCGTCGAAAAGCGTTTCAGCGAGCGTTTTCGCCAGCTCGGTTTTGCCTACGCCGGTGCTTCCCAGAAAAATAAAACTTCCAAGCGGACGATTCGGGTCGGCTAATCCCGCGCGCGCCGAGCGGACAATATCCG
>QNEE01000036.1 GCA_003645085.1 bacterium
CCATCGGCGGCTCTGGCGCTTACAATAAACCCTTCTCCTAACCGGTCTGTGCCCTGATGGTGGCTCGAATTAACCTTTATCGTTCCTTCTCCGGTAATCTCCGCGAGAAGCGTCCCACCGAGAACCTCTATTTCGTGGTATGTGCGGTGTCCGTCGGGTGTTCTGTGGTTCTCCGGGATAGTAGCTTTTCCGCAAGCGGCGAAATCCTGGATTAGCGTTCCGCCGTAATAAACGTTCAGAACCTGATGCCCCCGACATATCGCTAATATCGGTCGGTCGGGCCTAATCGAATCCCAGCGGCGGAGAAGTTCCAATTCGAGTTCGTCGCGTCTTCTTCGTATAAAACAACCGGCTTCGGAGATTTCGTTTTCTCCGAAAAAATCTGGCGCAAGGTCGCTGCCCCCCGAAAGTAACAGCCCGTCGAGCCTATTTATCAGGTGGTCTAATAAACCCCAACCATCTTTCTCGAAATTCGGAATAATCACAGATGCGCCGCCGGCGCGAGCTATCGAATCGGAATATTCGTTTTTAAGGTAATCGAAACTGCCGTCAGGCAAAACAGGGCGGTTTTGCTCGAACGGCGCCCAGCTCGATGTTATCCCGATAAGAGGGGTCGAATCCATATTAATACCAGACGATTTGCGTGGTCAAACCGATATCACCGGTGGCCTCATAACCGGTAGCACCGTCGACATCGTAATACATAATCGAATACGTCCCTCCGGTGTTTTTGCAATAGAGAATTTCCATATCGTTGGAGATGCCCATAGCTTCGACCGTAGAAGCCTCCGAGGTTAAGTCCAGTATGTCGGTTACGGTTCCGCTTAAATCGGTAACCTTAATAATATCTCCCGCCGGGAATCCCTCGACGAAAAATATATATCCGCCGGCAGAGAATTGCACGTGGTCGATAAGATAAGAGCTTGAATATAGAAGGTCGGGGGTTCCGCTTTCGACATCCCAGTAGTAAAGCATATTCGAGGATTTAATAACCGCGATTTCGGAACCTGCTGGCGACCAATCGAAACAATCTACGTCGTTATAAAGTGTTGAATGCGCTATTTCTGTCTTATCGGATAACCGCCACACGAAGAGCTTGGGATTCAAAGACCCCGAACCGCTGCGATAGGCGAGATAAGCGCTGTCGGGCGAAAACGAGAATTCTCTGCCGCCTTGAGAAGTGCTGGTCAGTATCTCCTCTATTCCTGTATAAAGATTTTTCAGAACGATATCGCCGCCGCGTGAGAAAGCTAATGTATGGCCGTCCGGGCTGAGCGCCGGATATTTTTCGTTATCGGGTTCGTCGGTAAGCGGGACGTCGATAGAACTATCGAGGTTTATCGCGCGAACATCGCCGCCAATATCGGTCAGAATAAACGACCTCCCCGGGGTAAAATTCACACTATATGGCGAACCGCCGGATATAGTTTGCAAACCCGCACCGACCGAAGAGAAATAAACCGCCTGAATAGGCCCGCCATATAGGAAAGTCCGCGTTAAAAAACCGGGGATTGGAGGCAAAGTATCGATAGTAAATGTGCAGGTATCCCCCGGTTCTTCGATATAAAACACAATTGAATCGAGAAGTCGGTTTCCTACAAGGTCGGTAACGTCGATAACCACGCTAACGGTCTCGCAATAATCGAATCGCGAAAGGGGAACATAGCGTAAATCGTATCCATTACAACTGTTTGTTATCAACGCAGGGGAAACGACATCTCCTTGCACGGTCATCTGAATCGAGTCCTGGTTTACGCCCGTAGCGTATTCCCCTGTATCGCAAATGCTTACATACAACGATGTCCCGAGGGGAACCTCCGTTTCGCCGTCGCTTGGGTTCCAGAACGACACATAAGGGGATAAGACATCGGTGGTATCGCCGTTTCCATTGCCATCGGGTTCTGTCCCGCTGGAGCAGGCGAGGATTATCGCTAAAACTAAAAATACCGCGAATAAGATAAACGATATGGCCTTTTTCATTGTAATTTTATGTTGCTTTTCCGCCGATTACCGGATTAATAGGATTCTGGCGATAGTAGCCTCTCGACCGCCGGTGAGTCTCACAAGATAAACTCCCGATGAAACGGATTTTTTCGGCATCCAGATAAACCTGTGATAACCGTCGCTTTTACCGTTTGCGGGGAACCGTTCCACGAGTTTTCCTGTGATATCGTAAATTTCAATATTGCCGGGCGCTTCGATAACGCAAGCAGCATTGAAAGGATTGGGTTTAATCTTAATCCCGATGTTCTCCGGGAATAGTATCTCGCCAATCGTCATCTGCTCTACCCAGACCTGCCAGCAGGTATCGGAACTATTTGGCAATCCGACATCGATGTCGTCCATCAACTCGACGCAGATATTTATCGCAACATCGTCTCCGAGGTGCGAACCGAAAGCCCCGCTTTGCAGAACAATTGTATCTCCAGCAGAAATAAGCCCTCCTACCGGTTCTTCGAGAAGGTCCATCGAAAGGTCGTAGAATCCGAAAACTACGTGTTCGTCGTCAACCGTAAACCCTGCGGGGAAATCCTCCGCCAATACGCGTATATCGTCCACTCCGATATGCAATGTTTCCGAAAGCGCCGGGTAGAAACCTATTATATCGGGGCCGAGTAAGTCGACGGAGAAGCTGAACGAAAGCGGTGCACCTAAATCGTTACCCCAAATATCCTCCACGTGTGTCAGGCTGACACTTACAACATCGCCGTGAGAAGAAGCGGTCGTCGGCGAAAACGTCAGGATAGAATCGGTAAAAACCATTCCGGTCGGCCAGGTATAAAGCGTTCCCGCGTAATAAAGCTCGATAGTGCTCGTGTTTATTCCGTCTTCGTCCGTTATCATTATATCTACATCGGGTAGCGCCTCGCTGACGACGTCGCCGTCGCGGGGGCTTATTTGCGACGCCGAGGGGCCTCCGCCCGGATTGATAAAAAAGTCCCAGGAGAAAACCGCCACGTTCGGTTCACAAGCGTCGGGGTTTTCCTCGACTATAATGCTGACAGTATGGGTTCCAAGAGTATCGACCGGAGGTGGCGGAAACAGCCTCGCAGTAAAACCGTCCCAGGTTACGCTAACGCCGTCGTATGCGAAACTATCTCCGTCGAAAACGAAGATTATAGTCGCGGGGTCGACACCGCTCACAGAATCGGCAATATTGGCCGATATATAATCGGGAAAACTATCGACAACTTGACCGTCGCGAGGCCTTTCGTTGCTAAAAACAGGCTCGGTGAGGTCGGCGAAGAAAACCCAGCAAATCGGCGATTCGATATGATTATCGAGGCTGTCGGCGATATCTAAAAGGCAGAGATTTATCGAATCGCCGTCCGGCCAGTCGGAAGACGGAACGAAACGCATCGTATCCCCGACGAATATCATTTCGATGGAATAGGCGGTAAACGTATCCTCCATAACCGTGAAAAGCGCCGTATACGGGTCTATGCCGTCAGTGTCGGTAATGAGAAGTTTTATCGGGTAACGGTTACAGGAGGTTATCGATAGCGGGTCAGGTTGAAGTATAACGACTTCGGGTGCCTCGGAGGGGGTCATTCTTTCTATCCTGGCGGCGAATATATCAGGGGTGGGGTTCCGGTTATCTTCCCAGGTTACGAGATGGTGAACATTGTTAGATGTTGCTTTTGCTTTCTGCTGTGTTCCCGATGAATCGCAAATCGCGAATTCACTTCCAGAAAGTGTCGCGCCGGTAGTAACTCTCTGCCCGTAAATGTCGGGCATTGTAGAACGATTGTCCTGCCAGATAACGAGATACCCCAGGCTATCGAACGAGACATCCGGTTTAACCTGATTATTATCGGCGGTGCTTATCGGGAAAGGCACCCCCGATGGGGCGCCGGAGGAGCTCAATAGAATGCCGAATATATCCCTGCCGGTAGACCCTCCGTCTCGTTCGTAGGCGACGATGAAACCCGAACCGGAGGCGGCTATCGCTGGTGACGACTCACCGTGAACGCCCTCCACAATCATATATGGTGAACCGACCCGTGCGCCCAAAGTATCGACCTTTACCGCGTATATACCTTTTCCTGTCGAGGCAGAATCCTCGAATACGACAATCCACCCAGCATCTCCAAAAGCGGCCGATGGCGATTTCTGGTTACAGTCGGTGTCGGAGAGGTCGATAGCGGCGGTGCTGGTTATACTTTCGTAGGTTACGCAGGCTTTCAGGTGGCTTATCCCGGAAATACGTTCCTCCCAGACTACCAAAAAACCCGCGGTTGCACCCGAAACCTCGACCCTTTGAATACTTCCCGCAGCGGTAGCAATCTCGAAATTCCCAGACCACGGCATTCCCGATGTAGAAACCAGTTCGCCGTAGACTTTATATCCGGAGCGTTGGTCGGACCAGGCCGTCAGATAATACGTATCCCCGAAATCGACCGCTGGTATCCGTTGGAGACCCATAAACGAGCATATCGGTTCCTCGACACCCGGAATCGAACCATCGGCTAAAACAACTCTACCGTATATATTCGGATTTCCGGTTCCCGCGCGGGCATCCTCCCAGACAACGAGAAAATCGGTGCCATCCGTAGCGACATCCGGCGAGAACTGTGACCCCGCGGCGGTCGTTATCTCTATCTCTTGAGCGAATAAGGGAATAATTAAAAGCAATAGAAAAACTATTTTCTTAATCATAGAAGTCTCCCTAACGATAAGATTCGGTTTTTGTTTAATTATATGCGTTCTTAGGTGGTAAATCAAGAACGAATTGTAAGAGATTTTCGGAAGTCGAATCGGTTGAGGAGCTTAGTTGGATTTGATAGATATATCGGAATTATATTAACGGCCTCATAAGCGCCTGCCTACATTGTAGTTATGCTAAATTTGGTGTAATAATCGACTAAGGCTGAAATTTATCACTCTTTCGCGCTAATCTTATAATTCTTTGAAATGCCCGTCGCCGTAAACATATATCCTCCTGTCGTTATCGACAACAAGCGTGATACCCGCCATACTATCGTCTATCTGGTCTTCCGGAAAGTCCCAGGAACTGGTCGAAAGTTTAGGATACGCATATGTTACGCAACCGCCTCCTGCAGCGTAATAGCTTACGTAGTAGAAATGTGATGTCCCTCCGGGAGGCTCGTAGGAAACCTTTCTCTGCAATTCCCTGTTTTTTTCGTCGAACCAGCCGTAACCGGTTTCCAGGTCGAAAACGATAGGCCACCAATATATCTCATTAACAAAAGTGCCGTGCTCTACGTAATATAAATACTGGATGTCATAGAGATACGCCAGCATAATCGCGGCTTCTCGTAGTTTGGCCTCGCGCACCACGCGGCTGTATCTTGTATAGGCTAAACCCGCCAGGATGCCGATGATAACGACGACAATCATTAACTCTATTAAGGTTAACCCCGCGTTATTCTTCGATATGCTTTTATTACGATATACGCCTATCATCTTGAACTTTTGTTTTACGATATTTGTTTTATAAATATATTATTCATTCTTACTATATCTACATACTCACTTATGTCAACTTTTATTTAAAGTTATAGAACCGCAAAATATATGCAAAAACCGTGAAAGCATATCTTACCGAGTAAGATGACAGCCACACATAAGAATGTATCGGCCCGTTATACTTCGGTTATTCGGTAATTTCACGCTAAAGTTAAGTAAATAAAATGATTGTTATAACCCTAACGAGGAATCTTGTATTCGATAAGGCTGGCGTCGATAGAACCTATTATTATCTTCGTCTTCATCAATACGGGCATCTTTTTCTCGTCGTCTGTCAACCATATAAAAACATTCCCCTTGTGTTCGAAAATCCCCGGGGCCTTAAGAATAGGTTCTACCACAATACACTCGAATGTTCCCGCCGGCACCGAAACCTTTTCTCTGCGATGAACCGCAACTCTCAGTGGATAATTTTTACCGTCCGTATGATTCGGAAGATAGAAAGTGTCGCCCGGCTCGAACTCCAGAGTGCGAACATAATAGAATGCCGACAAAACATCCATAACGTTTGGATACGTCTCGATATCATAACCTTTCGAGATAGCCCGACGGTTTTGCTGGTCGAAATTAAACCAACGGTCGGCGCGATAGTTGCCTTCGGAAAGGTGTTTTTCATGCCGAAGAGAGTAAAATTTCTCGGTATCGAGTAGCGATTCGACGCGGTCCTCGACCTTGAAAAACAACGAGAACGTCTTATTGGTTCCAGCGGTGGTCTGGATATGATAAGCCAATCTGCCTTTGTATTCGACTATCGACGTTACTTCCATATTCGCCCAACCGGCATTGACAAAACCGTAATCTATCGAGAATTTAAGCAACTCTCCGGGGGCGAAAGCCTCGGTATTGACAGGGCGCGGGATTTCTACGGAATCTAGAGCGTGCAAAGCCAGAGCGGACTTGACGGAGTCCTTCTCGACCTTGGCGCTAGCTATAACCGCAAGTAGTAGCGTTAGTATTATCGTCGAAATCCTAAATTTCATTTTCCAAAAAAGGTAATATTCGGCTTAAATGTTCTTTAATTTTATCCCGAACGCGCCGGAAATACTCCAGCTCGAAACCCAGCGGGTCGGGAACTTCTTCGCCGTTTGCTCCGGGGCCAAAATCGCCAAGAAGGTAAATTCTGCTTTGTCTTTCCGGGGCGATATCCCGGCAATATTGAATATGCGCATTTTCCATACCAAAAATATAGTCGAAAGAATTTATAAGCCCTCGGTTTGTTCCTCGACTTCTGTGACTGGTAATATCTACACCTATCTCCTTGCAAGCGATTATTGCGTTTTCCGAGGCAGGGACACCTACAATACCGAGAATACCGGCGGAAGCGAACGTCAATGCGCGGATACCGTGTTCATCCGCCCATTTTTTGGCGATACCCTCGGCCATAGCCGACCTACAACTATTTCCGCTGCAAACGAATAGGATTTTCATATCGAAATCGTATATCGGATTTACGCCTTATTTTCCGAACCTCCAACAATTTCCGTACCCGGAAAAGCCTGCCACAATTTACCCGCGGGAATAGCGCCTCCTCGGACTATAACGAGCTTCTCGGGGAAATCCCTTATATCGACTACTGTTGAAGGCATACATGGCGGGAGCTTTCCCACATCGAGCATAACGGAGCAAAAAGACGATAGCCACGGGTCTTTCGGTTTCAATTTGCTCGGGGGGTTTTCGCCGGTTCGGTTCGCGCTCGTAGATGTGATTATACCGCCGCATTTTTCGAGTAATATATCCGTCGTCTTTGTGGCCGAGGCCCGGAAAGCCATAGCTCCCGTCGGTCCGACTACCATCTTCGCAAGCGGGACCGGAACCGGATTAACCAATATAGTCAAAGGGCCGGGCCAGAACTTGTCGATAATCGGTTTGAATCGCTCTAAATCGAGTATCCAATCGGCGGCGGTTTCGAGCCTTATAAGGACTATAAACGGTGCGGTTTCTTTCCTTCCTTTTACCTTATTTATAGTAAGACAGGTGGCCTCGTTACGCGGGTCGCAACCCAGACCGTAGACCGTTTCGGTCGGGTAGCAAATTACTTCACCGCGCAAAACTGCCTCACTCGCTGCAATAATAGCCTCGGGTGACGGGTTTGCCGGGTCTATCTTATAATACTTCATCGGTTACCCGTGCCCTGTTCGATAAGGTCTCGCACAATGAACGTATCGTAGCCCTTTTTACGGATTTCTTCCTCGAGTTCCGAGGCTTCGTCGACATCTATACAGTTTCCCACCCTGATTTTATAATAAGGCGGGTCGTATCTAAGATACACGGGCAACCCGAGTTTCAGTTCCGCTTTGTTCGCGAAACTATCCGCTGTTGCGCTATTTTCGGTAGTAAATATCTGAACCCTGAAGCCTCGAATTTGCTTTCCGCTGGCCGAATTCTCGTCGGGAACGAAATGGTCGGCGAGGGCCTGATAATCTATCTCTTCGGGAGGTGTCTCCCTCTCTTCTACAATTAAAGGCGGCGGCTGTTCGGCCTCCGGGAGCAATATCTGTTCGGGTTGCCCCGATGTCTGACGCCCGGAATCCTGGTCGGGACCCGGAAGAAAGGTGCATCCCCCTAAATAGAATAGCGATATACCGATTACGATTATAAACCGTTTCATAGATATTTCTCCAATTCGGGTCGTTTCTTCACCTTCTCGAGCAATTCGCGCATTTCGGGGATTCGAGTCTTATGGACAATAAAAACGACGTCCTCTGCGCGAACGACCACCAGGTCGCTAACACCAAAAGTAACAACTAGGCCGGGAGTTTCATTCATTATCGTAGTCTCGTAAGTGTCGACGAATAGTGTATTGTCCCCGGCAATAATATTTCCGTCGCGGTCTTTACTGAGGATACGTTCGAGTGCAGCGTAACTCCCAACATCGTCCCATGTAAATTTCGCGTGTAAAACAGCGACCGAATCCGATTTTTCGAGAACTCCGTAATCTATGCTTATCGCTTCGATTCTCTCGAAAGCCTCGCGCAAGACCTGCTTTTCTTTCTTCGTCCCGATAACGGTTATATATTTTTTAAGCTCGGAATGGAGTCCGGGCAGATATTTCTCGATTTCCTTCAATATCTCGCTGGCTTTCCATATAAATATTCCGGAGTTCCAGAGGTGTTTACTGTCGAGATAATACTCCTGAGCCTTCAACCGGTTGGGTTTTTCCTTGAAAAAGGCGACATCGCATATCGTATAGTCTTTCGTTTTTTCTATCTCCCTGCCCATTTCGATATAGCCGTAACCGGTTTCGGGTCTCGACGGTTCGATGCCGAGAAGAACGAGCCGGTTCTCTTTGACGGCGAATCTACCCGCTTTTTTTAACGCTTTAACAAACGCTCCGACCGGCTTTATATGGTGGTCGGTGGACAGAACGAACATAAGACCGTCCCCAAACCTGCCGATTATATTCGCCGCCGCCAAACCGATTGCCGGGGCGGTATTCCGGCCTACCGGTTCGATAATAAAATTCTCGTTTTTTAGAGCCGGAGTCTCTTTTTTCATCAATTTTTTAAGGTCGTGGCCAGTTACTACGAGGATGTTTTCGTTTTTCACGAAACTCTCTACTCTGGATATCGTTTCTTCGAGCATCGTTCTGTCCGATATGAGTTTTAACAGCTGTTTAGGTTTACTCTCTCGACTAACGGGCCAGAAACGCTCCCCTTTCCCGCCGGCCAGGATTATCGCAAAATTCTCCATCGATGTTCTCCTGTATAGTATTTAGGATTTAGTAATAATATATGAACAATAACGACCAAAGCAAGCCCATTGAAAAAACAATATCTCGATTAATCGAGCGCTATAAAAAAACCGTTTTTAAATGCCATACATACGCTTATTCAGCCTCAAAAACAGATGTGTCCACTTTTTTCTCCAATAAAAACCGTTTAAACTCCTCTTCGTTCAGCTTTTTCACACCCAACTTTTCGGCTTTTGTGATTTTACTCCCGGGAGATACTCCGCACACAAGATAGTCTGTATTGCCCGAAATCGTATTCGCAACCTTTGCGCCTGCCGCTTCCAGCAATCTTTTAACCTCGTTTCTTGGGATAGACAAAGTGCCGGTTATAACGAACGTCAAATTCCTTAACGGACGCTCGCTTTTCTGTTCCTCGGGCGGAATAGGCCTTATGTTGGCTTTTTCGAGTTTCTCCAGCAATTCGATATTGCTCTCGTTACCGAAAAAATCGGTTATCGCTTTTGCTATTTCGGGGCCTATACCGTCTATTGTAACCAAATCTTCCTCCGACGCGTTTTGCAGAGCCTGGATAGAATGGAAACGCTCTGCTAATAATCTCGCGACCGTTTCGCCCACATGCCGAATACCGAGCGCATTGATAAATTTCTCCAGAGGGCGCTCTTTGCTATTCTCGATTGCCTTTATCAGGTTCTCCGCGCTTTTTTCCGCAAACCCATCCAGAGGGACAAGTTGCTCTACGGTCAGCGAGTATAGGTCCGCCGGGTCTTCTATCAATTTTTCGGAAAGCAACTGTTCAATCTGTTTAGGCCCTAATCCATCGATATCCATCGCACTACGAGAGGCCCAATGTGCAAGCGACTCCGCAACCACGGCGGGACAACTGACATTCGGGCAACGCCGAAAGACATCGCCGGGTTCTTTGACCAATTCCGAATTGCAGACCGGGCATTTCTCTGGCGGAAGTATATCCTTCTCTCCGCCTGTCCGGAGTTCCGCGACCGGTTTAACTATATCGGGGATAACATCTCCCGCACGTCGAACCACGACCTTATCGCCTATTTTAACTCCGAGTCGGGCTATCTGGTCCTCGTTGTGAAGACTCGCTCTTTTAACCGTAACCCCGGCCAGTTCGACCGGTTCGAGAACAGCGACCGGAGTAACCGCAGCGGTTCGTCCTACACTCCAGATAACATCCTTAAGAAGCGTAACCTTTTCTTGGGCGGGGAATTTCCATGCAATCGCCCAGCGAGGCTGCCGCGAAATCTCGCCGAGTATTTCCTGATAGCCGATTTTATCCACTTTCACAACTATGCCGTCTATCTCGAACGGAAATTGCTCTCTGGTTTCCGAAATCTCGCGGAAATATTCGGCGACGGCTTCGGGACCGTCCATACTCTTTGCATACTTCACGACCTTCAGACCTAGTTCTTCGATTAACTCGAGTTCTTCTTTATGTGTCGAAGGCGAAATACGCCCGGACAGTTCCATGCTGCCGAAACCGTAAAAATAGGCATCCAGCGGTCTTCCCGAAGTGATTTTCGGGTCGAGCTGGCGGAGACTTCCGGCGGCTGCGTTCCGTGGATTTGCGAACGGCTCTTCCCCACCGGCAATTCTGTTTTCGTTCATTTGCTTAAAGGCTTCCAGCGGGAAAATAACCTCGCCGCGTATTTCCACTTTCGGGTGATTTTCTCGAAGCTTAAGAGGAATCGATTGAACTGTTCGAATATTCTGGGTAACGTCTTCTCCCGTAAAACCATCACCACGCGTAGCGCCTAAAACCAGCGAGCCGTTTTCATAAACTAATTCCACAGCTAACCCGTCGAGTTTCGGTTCGCACGAATAACGGATTGAGGTATCCACCGGCACCCGGAGACCATCGCAAACGCGCCGATGGAAATCCATAAACTCGCCCACCGAAGTAACTTTGCCCAAACTTAACATAGGCAAAGTGTGCGCTACCGACCTGAATTCCGGCGACGGCTCCGCGCCTACACGCTGTGTAGGCGAATCGGGTGTAATAAACTCGGGATTTTCCTCCTCGAGTTCTACAAGTCGGTCGAAAAGAGCATCGTATTGTTCATCCGATATCTCCGGTGCGTCTTTTACGTAGTAAAGGTAGTTATGCCGCCGGATTTCTTCCCGTAGCCGGTCGATTTCGGATTCTATATTCTTAATGTCACTGTCCATAGCAATCATAAAATAAACGGAATGGCGGATAAGGTCAAGGGATATGCCTCGAGGGATTTCCTCGAAATCTTATGACATATATAACAATTTAACTCGACCTATTATGAAAACAAATACGGACAATCAGCCGGCGCCTCTTATAGCATCGATAGGGGTGTATTTCGATGCCCGCCATGCGGGATAGATACTCGATATAAGGGTGATTATTACCGCGGCGACGCCGATAGCGATAAAATCCAGCAAGTGCATCTCCACCGGAAGCGCCGATATGGAATAGACATCGGCCGGCAGCGAGATAATTTGCCACTTATGTTGGACAAAAGCTAGCCCGAAACCGACAATGAACCCGAGCACCGCGCCGAGGATTCCGACGAAAAGCCCCTGAAGAAAGAAAATGCGTCTTATCTTCGATGCCGTTGCGCCCAGAGCGCGTAAAATACCTATCTGTGACGTTTTTTCCATCACGACCATAATGAGAGTGCTCGCGATATTGAATGCTGCGACCGCGACGATTAACGTCAGAAGAAGGAAAAGCCCCCATTTCTCGATAGTCATCCACGAAAACAGGTTCTTGTTCATCTCGGCCCAGGAAACCGCATAATACGGAAATCCTAGCTCGTTCTCTATGCGGTTCGCGACCCTATCCGCCTCGTAGAAATTCTCGATACGGAGTTCTATCCCGGTTACCCCTTCGCCAATATCCAGTATTTTTTGTGCTGGTTCGAGGTTCGTGTAGGCTAATGCGGCATCAAAATCGAACATACCGGTTTCGAAAATACCTATGACCTCGAATCGAAAAATCTTCGGGGATATGCTCGCCGCTCCTCTTTTCCCGAGACCATAGACAAACACAGTATCTCCGGGAACTGCGCCGAGACCCTCGGCAAGATAGCGCCCAAGGACTATATCGGGAAGAACGGTGTCCGGCTCATCCGGCAACCATATACCGTCGTATAGCGTGCTTTCGGGATTACCGAGGTTACGTTCTTCCTCCGGAGCGATGCCGCGTAATACTATACCGTCGAATTTGCCGTTATGGGCGATAGGCAGCTTCCCGTAGACAAAAGGCGCCGCAGCGATAACGTCGTTTCGGTTACGGAGGCGTTCTAAAAGAGGTTCCCAATCGCGAATACAATCCGCCTGCAACGAGTGGACGTTTATATGGCTCGTAGTCCCGATTATCCTGCTTCGGACCTCGTTCTCGAAACCGTTCATAACCGACAGGCTGACTATCAACGCAGCGACACCTATAGCGATTCCGCCTATGGCGAGCACAGCGACCAGAGATATAAACCGGTTCCGCTGCCTCGACCGCAGAAAACGCAACGCTATATACGGTTCGATTTGCATCGCTGTCTATTTCCCGCTTTCTAATGGTTTTAGTAATGGAAAAGGGATAACATCTTTTAGGGCGTGAACACCGCAGAGTATCGTTACCAACCTGCCGATACCAATTCCCATACCTCCGGTCGGCGGCATCCCGTGTTCGAGAGCTGTTAAAAAATCCTCGTCGATAATGTCCGGCGCGCCCTTATCGCCTCGTTTCCTTTGTTCTATCTGGTTTTCCATTCTCTTTCGCTGGTCGATAGGGTCGTTTAATTCTGTAAAAGCGTTCGCTATCTCGCGCTCCAGAATAAACAGCTCGAATCGTTCCGTTAAATCCGGATTGTCAGGTTTACGTTTCGCCAGCGGCGAAAGAGCTACGGGATAATCGACAACGAATGTCGGTTCGATTAGTTTCGGTTCGACGGTTTCCGAAAAGAGCTTATCGACAAGCGGCCAATAAGGCGCCTCCGTATCGTATTCTATATCTTCTCTTTCGAAAAAACTAATCAAATCGGCGCGGTCGGACGTCGTTATATCTATTCCGGACGCGTCCTTAATCGCGTCGATAAAAGCTATCCGGCGAAAAGGCGGTATTATACTAATCCTATCGCCCTCGAAATCGAGAAGTATCCCTTTGTCGCCGGAATCGACGATATGCGGGCTTTCTGTTTCTTCTTCAACAAATCTTCCGACAGCGCGGGCACTCGCTATAACTATTCCTTCGGCGAGTTCCATCATCCTGTTGTAATCGGCATAAGCTTCATAGAGTTCCAGTAACGTAAATTCGGGGTTATGGTCGCGGTCCACGCCCTCGTTTCGGAAAACCTTACCCATCTCGAAAACGCGCTCGAAACCGCCGACGATTAACCGTTTAAGATACAGCTCCGTTGCAATTCGCATGTAGAGGTCTATATTCAGCGTGTTGTGATGCGTTTTGAAAGGCCTCGCGGTCGCGCCGCCGTAAAGAGGTGTCAACACCGGAGTTTCAAGCTCGACATAGCCCTCGTTTTGCAAATATTCCCGGATAGTCCTTATAATCAGCGCCCGTTTTAGGAAGTTCGATTTAACATCCGGATTCGCCATCAGGTCGAGATACCGTTGCCGAAGCCGCAAATCCGGGTCGGTCAACCCGTGGTATTTTTCCGGAAGAGGCAGAAGCGTTTTACATATTATCGCCCATTTGTGCACCAGTTGCGTCGCCTCGCCCGTTCTCGTCGTGAAAAGCTCTCCCTCGGAGGTAATAAAATCACCGATATCGAGTTCTTTTACACGCTCAAACGCCGCCGGGTCGTCGGGCATATTCTCCTCGACGCTGTTTTTACGGATATATAGCTGAAATGTTCCCGTGCCGTCTGCGATAGTGAAAAAGACGGACTTACCGTGAGTCCGAATAGCGGTGATTCTCCCTGCAAGCCTGACAATTCCGCCGGATTTTACTATTTTATGCTCGTTATCTACCTGCTGCTTGAGTTTATCCCAATCTCGGCGAACAGAAGCTATCGAAACGCGCCCCTCGCCGGGTCTTGGCGGGTATGGGTCGATTCCCTCGGCGCGCAGCTTTTCCATTTTTGCGATACGCACCGCACGCTGGTTTCTCGGGTCGATTTCTTTCAGGATATTATCGCTCATTTATTCTCTCCATAGGTTTATTCGATTTACCGACTGCAATTAGTTCGCCGCTTTCCGTTCCAATAAAGAGGCAGGAGTCGTATATAATAGGTCCCGCGCTAATAGGGGCTTCGAGTTCGAGTTCGTGTTCGATTTCGCCGTCGGCGCTGTTAAGTAGAACCAATCGTCCAGAAGCGGTAATCGCAGCTAATTCCATTCCCCATACTACTGGCGGAACTATTACCGGTTCGTCCAGAGAGGTCTGCCACATTATTCCGCCGCCACCGAGGTCGCCGGCGAATACTATGCCACGGCGCGTTACACCGTAGATTGTCGGTCCGGTGCAGGCTACCGGAGCGATTAGCTCGCCGGGGGACTCGACCTCGACCCGAATTGAACCGTCGAGAGTTATCACTGGAATACGCCCCGCAGATGTGGGGATTATAATATGGTCTGGGATAACTATCGGCGGCCCGACCGGCATTCCGGGGAGTTCGAGTTCCCATCGGACTATACCCGAATCCGCTGTCAGACAAAAAAGCTTGCCGTTTAAATCGGCAATAAACACAAGGCTATCTCGGAAAGCCGGTTCGTTCTCGATTACTGCATCCGACAACGCCACGCGCCAGATTTTCTCTCCCGTTTCCGCATCGAGAGCGAAAACGCTCCCCTTCGATGTAGAAAAGTAAAGCGTGTTGTCGCAGATTATCGGTGCCGCTGCGGCCCGGTCGCTGTCTTTTTTCCATTTAAACTCACCCGTTGTAACATCATAAACACCGAGCTTGTTATAAATACTCCTTCCCGTAATAGCGAGCAATCCGTCTCTATATGAAATCCCGTCCTCGACAGGGACATCGACCCATAACTTGCCGAGTTTTTCGCCCGTTCGAGCGTCGAAAGCGAAAAGGCGTTTGTTCGGCATTCCCACAAAAACCGCGCCGTTCCCGGCTACCGGAGGCGCGAGAACAGGCGATTTTGTTTTTACGCGCCACAAAATAAAAGGCTCCCCCGAATCGCCGCCTCGCAACGCCCATTGAGCACAGTCGCCGCGGGTCGTGCCCCACGGGATATCCGATTCGAATATAGGACCCCCGTCCGGTAAGCGGAGACTTCCAGCACATCCGAAACCGAACAACAGAATAAAGATTAATAAAATAGTTTTTCCCATTATGAAATCCCAATTTAATCCTGAACGAACATAATTGCAACTGCTAATGTCGTATTAGACGCCTAAAATTAAACCGCCGAAATCCCTTTAATAGAGATAATCCCCGATAGGTTTGTTCTGGAAAATCCGCCAGAAACCTTTTGCCTTGCGCAAAAAGTCCTGAATTATTAAGATATACCGGAGGGAATAACAATGATAACCTTACAAGATATCAGCGGAGCTGCGGCGTTTCTCGCGGGACTGCTATCGTTCCTGTCGCCGTGCGTGTTGCCGCTAGTGCCCACATACATAGTTTTCATTACCGGTCTGTCGATGGACGAGGTCGGCGGAAATGGGACACACAGGTTGCGAGCTTTTATCGCGGCTTTGCTGTTCGTCTTCGGTTTTTCGGCGGTGTTTGTCGCTATGGGCGCTACCGCCACAGCTCTCGGCGGTTGGCTTTTCAGACACAGCGACTGGTTCGTCAGAATAGGTGGGGCTATCGTCCTCGTTATAGGACTGCACATTGCCGGGATAATACCTCTGCCGTTTATCGGCAGAGAAAGGAGATTCGCATACAAAGGGAAGCTGGGGCTTATGGGCGCGCCATTGATAGGGGTTGTTTTCGCTTTCGGTTGGAGCCCCTGCGTCGGGCCGGTGCTTGCGGCGATACTCGGAATGGCTGCGATAGCCGACACAGTCGGTCGCGGAATAGCGCTTCTGGCGCTTTATTCAGCCGGTCTGGCGATACCGTTTCTCCTTGCCGCGCTGGCCGCCGAGATATTTATCAAAGCGATAGAGGGTATTAAAAACTACTTACAAATAGTCAATATCCTCGCCGGTAAATTATTAGCGCTGATGGGCGTCTTGCTCGTAAGCGGCAGATTCAAAATCCTGACCGGTTTCGGACATATGAGTTGGCCGATAACTACCGCAGGTTTAATTCTAATTCTGATAATACTAACCCAGATAGCCATACTGGTTAGAGTAAAAAAGACCCTCGCCGCTAATGGAATCGCGAGATTACCAAATTCCGTCGTCGCGCTGTTTTTCGTTGACATATTAGCTATCGCCGGCGTATTATTAGCTTTAAGCCAGTTTCCACAAACGGCGTAGAAAATGAGACTTCTTTTTATAATAGCTTTAATTGTTTTACTTCCAATCGTTTCTCTTAGCGAAAATAGCATTACTTTTGCATTTACTACCGATTTTCTCAGCCAGCTCGAACCAGTTTATTCCGAGAATGACTCGTCGACACTCGGCGGCGCCGCCAGACTCAGCACAGCGGTGAAGAACCTCCGTCTCACATCCGACAGGTTCCTTCTGTTCGATACCGGTAACCACTTCGCAGGTTTCAACTACATGTATTTCGGTGGAGAACCCGAAGTCGAACTTATGAACTACGTTCGCTACGACGCTATGGCGGTAGGTGCCACCGAGCTTTCTATGGGTGAAGACCTTTTCGACAACTGGGCGCGTATGGCTAATTTCCATATTTTACTCTCGAATCTTATAGCGCCGCCGCAATGCAAAACCTGTCGGCACATTACTTCATATACAACCATAGAGCGAAGCGGCCTAATTGTCGGGATTTTCGCGCTTTTGCCATCTGATATAGAGTTATATGCGCGGCTCAGCAAAAATGTCGAAATAGACAGGGAAGTATCGTTCGTAACCAACGATATTATCGAAATCCTTCTCGATAAATGCGATATAATCGTTCTGCTATCACAGCTCGATGTTCAGTCGAATATAAAACTCGCAGATGAGTTTTGCGAAATAGACCTTATTATATGTAACGACTGGTCGGTATTCCCCGATGAACCGATTGTAATAAAGAACGAAATCGGCTGCAATACTATTATCGGGTGTGCCGGAAAACGCGGAACAAGGCTCGGCGTTCTTAATACAACCTGGGACGACGACGGCAATCTTATCGAATTCGAGTGGAATCCCGTTCTGCTCGACGAATCGATACCGCTCGAACCGACCGCCCACGAGATAGTAGAGAATTATGTAAGCCAATTCCCAAAGCCACAGGCTATCGGGAGAACAGCGGTCGAACTCGACGGACGCGATATCGTTTTGCGCGGCGCAGAGTCGAATCTCGGAAATCTCGTCGCAGATGCTATGCTCGACGCTTTCCCCGAAGCGGATATAGCTCTTCTACCGGGAGCCTCTATATGGGGACAGAGAATTATACCACCCGGACCGATAACCGACAGGGACGTCCTCGATATCCTCCCTTATCAGGAACGCGCCGTTGTAGTCTCGTTAGAGGGCAAAACTCTTCTGGATTTACTCGAACGCTCCGCCTGTTGTATGGACCAAAGATTCGGCGGGTTTTTCCAGATCGCCGGAGCAACCGTTACTATAGACACAAG
>QNEE01000037.1 GCA_003645085.1 bacterium
CTCCCAACCTTTATGCTTCAAAGGATTATCATAGAACTTCTCGATGTTCTTCCCTTGCGTCACGGCAATTTCCTGAAGAAGGTATTCCGCAAAAAGACATCGGCGAGAATAAAGATACCACCGATTAAAAGGAACGCGGGAAAAAGCTCGCGGTGACGCGTAAAATGCTTAACCTCGATTTTCGTTTTCTCGAGTTTGTCTATCTCATCGTAAATCTTGCGCAAACTTTCCGTATCGGTAGCTCGAAAATACGTCGCGCCGGTAATATTCGCTATCTTCATTAGAGTCTGTTCGTCTATTTCGACCGGCATACGAACGTGGCGTCTACCGAAAAATGGGTCGTCGACTGGATACAGGGCATATCCGCGTTTCCCGGCGCCGATAGTGTAGATTTTCACTCCCAGCGCTTTAGCCGCGCGCGACGCGGTAATCGGGTCTATCTCTCCACGGTTATTGATACCGTCGGTAAGCAATATTATTACTTTCGATTTCGCTTTCGAGTCGCGTAGGCGGTTTATCGCTGTGGCAATCGCGGTCCCTATCGCGGTGCCGTCCTCTATCTGGCCTATCTCGACACCCTTTAGAAAATCGAGCAGCACTCCATAATCGAGTGTAAGCGGGCACTGGGTAAACGCTTTCGAGGCGAACACAACGAGCCCGATTCTATCGTTGGACCGACCCTCGATGAAATCCGCGGCGACCATTTTTGCGGCTTCGAGGCGGTTTTTTGGTTTGAAATCCTCGGCACGCATCGAGCTAGAAATATCGAGGACCACCACAATATCGACGCCCTCGGTAAACGTCTGTTCCTGTATAGACCCGGAACGCGGTCGTGCCGCCGCTAACGAAATAAATAACAGCCCTATTAGTTCGAGCCACGCTAAAGCCGCCATCATCGCAACGCGCGCCGACGGCCTATCGGTTTTGACAAGTCCTATATTGGAATACTTCAACGAGCCCCGGCGACGCCAGCGTCTCCATAGGAAAAGCAAAATCGCCACGGGGACCAGAAGTAACCACCATAACGACGCAAACTCGAACGTCCCGCCGAAAAGCGGTCCGAACAGAATATTCGCACCCTTATTTATCCAGGTTCCGACCATTATTGCGTAACCTCCGGCAACTGTTCCGGTTCGGTTTCCGGTTCTTCGGAAATCGAAGCGGGTTCTGCCTCGTTCACCGTTTCTTCGGACTCTCGCTCCTTCGGTTCCTCCGGTTTTGTCTCCTCGATAAAGCGCCTCGCAATTTCGACCGTTTCCAGATGCCAATCGTCGGGTGGGATTAGTTTCGCGAACTTAACGAGGTCGCAACGGTAAAGCGCCTTTTCGACGAGGCCAGTCTGTTCCGATGTCATCGGAAAATCGGCTTCGGCCAGGTTTTCCATCGTTTCCGAGGTCGAAAGCTCTAGAGCCTGCACACCGATACGCCCTTCGATGTATCGTCTCAGTATATCAGAGAGCTTCGTGTAGTATTCCTTGAACTCGCCCCGTGAGATATGCTGACTGGCGAGCAACGCGGCGAGTTCTATCAGAGCCGCCTCGTGCGGCGGTACTGGAGGCGCCGAGAAACTGAATATTCCGCCGACCTTCCCTCGACGCTTTTGCCAAAGAATAAACCCCGTGAACAGACTAGCAAGAGCTATCACGACCACCCCGATACCGACCCAGAATTTCCAGCCGCGTTTGAGCCGATAGACCGGATTGACATCGTGAAGAAGCTCCTCTTTGGCCATTTGAAGCGCACGTCCAGCGGCGATTTGCTGTTCCATTCCGGCTAATGTGGTATCGCTTTCGGTTATCGCTTTGATTTTCGCCCAATCCTCGTCGGAGAGAATCGATTCGACGGTTATATTTATCGGTTCGGTGCGCAATAAACGGGTGCTGTCGGTCTCGTCGACATAAGCTATCGCAGTGGGTGGAATAGTCCATTCGCCTGTGTCGTATGTGCTTATGTAGTATATTATTTTTTCCTGAACCCGGCCGTCTTCGAGGGTTACCGGTTGTGGGAGTTCATAATCGATTATCTGAAACTGTCCCAGTTCTGCGCCGGCACCGGGCCAGGCTATATCTACCCCTTCGTCGTGCGTTATTATCACAGTATAGACAATCCGGTCGCCGATTGTGATTGTCGTCGGTTCGGCGGAGGTCTCGATACTGGCCATGCGTCCGAGTAGCGACCCGACGACGGTTGCGATGATATACACATATTTCCATATTTTTACAGTCATTCCGTTTAGTCGGTATTTAGATTTTCCGGGAACAACTGGACATTCTCCGCTTTCAGTAGTTCGTCGATAAGTTCCATCTGCGCGGTTGCGATTTTTTCCTGCATAGCTGCTTCGCGAACCTGACCGCGCACCTCATCCAACGGAGCACCGCCGAAACGGTCTTTGTGAAGCTCGTAGTATATCTCGACGTCCGAGGCGCTCACGTCTATGGATTTCGCGACATTTTCCTGATAATACGCGCTGATAATTATATTCTTCTGCGCGTTCTCGAGCTGCGATTGGACCTCGGGTTTTGTATCGTAACCCTCGCGCAAAGCCGCGTCGTAGATAAGCTGCTGGCCAACGTAGGAGCGGAGGAACTGGCTTTTTCCCTGAGGGTTGGACAGTTGCGAGGCCAGTTCCGGAGGCAGCGTTTCGATAGCCTTTTCTATCTCTTCTGCCGATATTGCGCGGTCGCCGATTTTAGCGACCATCTGTGAGGGTTCGACCTCGGACGCCTGTTTGCCCAGCGAAACGGTCTTTTCGAGCATTCTCTGCGCCTGCCGCGATTGCCCGAGTCTGTCCAGTTGAGCTATAATCTTGCGGTCGACATCCTCGACCAAAGGATGGTCGGGATAAAGCTGCTTGAGTTTTAAATAGGCCGCCAGCGCTTTTCGAGGGTTATGGAGATGTTCCGCCGAGATGTCTCCTATCTGATACAGCATCGAACCGGCGTCGTGTTCGCTCAAGCGATAATCGGCGAGTATCTTTTCGTATTGTTCGACGGCCTGTTCGTAAAGTTCGTTGTTGACGAGGCTTATCGCATAGCGTTTTGCGGCTTTAAGCGGCATTTCGGCCTCGCCGGACGGGACAATCGATACTACAATCAGGGCGACCGCTACAGCTACGAGAGCGATAGAACTCGCCCAAAAAGCCCTTCTAATTGTCTTACAAGCATCCAGATTATTATCCATAATTATATCGGGGTTAAGTTCCTTTCTATGCAATCCGGGTTATGTTGTATGGATTTTTTCATCTTCAATCAATATCTTGCCGCCCTTTTTCTGAAAAAAGCCGTAAGTTCGTCGATATACGGTTTATCCAATCGTATCGTTATATAGTCGAGGCCTACACGTTTAAATATTTTTTCGCGTTCTAGTTGTGCTTTCGATACATTAATGCCGAACGCCTCCCTGAACGCCGGGTCGGCGGTATCGACAACAAGCGCTTTGCCTGTCTCGGCATCCTCGAGTTCGACAAGCCCGATATCAGGGAGTTTTTCCTCGCGCGGGTCGGTAATTACTATCGGAACGAGGTCGTGTTTTTTTGCGGCGATAGTCATCGCTTTTTCGTATCCGCCACCCATAAAATCGCTGACCATAAAGGTAATCGCCCTTCTTCTGGTTATTCTGTTTAAGTAATCGAGCGGCAGAGCCAAATCGGTCTCTGTGTCCTGCGGCTCGAAATACAGCAGTTCCCGGAGCAATCGGAGCACGTGCGTGCGCCCCTTTTTAGGCATAATAACCTTCTCTATCTTATCCGTGAACATAATAAGTCCGACCAGGTCGTTGTTCTCGATTGCGGAAAAAGCGAGCAGGGCACATATCTCCAGCGCGATATCGCGTTTCATATTGGTCGCGGTGCCGAACTCGCCGGAACTCGAAACATCGACCATAAGGATAACGGTCAGTTCGCGTTCCTCCTCGAAAACCTTGACGTGTGGTCGGCCGGTCCGGGCGGTTACGTTCCAGTCGATTGTGCGTATATCGTCCCCGATAACATATTCGCGGACCTCGGAAAATTCCATTCCTCGACCCTTAAAAACCGAATGATATTCACCTGAAAAAATATCATTGACCAGCCGTTTGGTGCGGATATCGAGACGACGTATCTTTTTTATTATTTCCTTGGGAATCATATTCTTAATCAGAAGTTTTGTTCAAACCAGAATTATCGCGTGCTATATTTCTAATAATAAATAAGGTTAATAGTCCGGTTAAAAGCGGGCTGTCACGATTTTCGCTATGCCCGGTAGGTTAAAGGCAACGTTATTCCGGGCGCAAAAACCAGTCGGCCCATCGGTGCGTGCCGACCACACGCCATCCCGAATTTCCGTATATGTTTTATAAACCACGTTTTCGGTTGTGGGCTAGCCATTTTCTTCAAGAGTTTATCGAGCGTAGTTTTTTCGATAATTCCTTTTTTCTTAACACATTATTTTTTAGAAATACCACCATAAACCGACCGTCGCGCCGAACGGTGAGGTCGCCATCGGTATCCTGAAAGTCGAATAATCCGAATCACCCACCTCGCTTTCACAATTTGTCGAATTGTATTCCATTCCGGCCGTAAAACCGAGCGCGAAATTTACGTTCGGAACTCCGACTTCCTCGAGAAAAACCTCGATACCGGCGAACGCGCCCGGCCTAACGCTCCAGGTCTTCGTATCGTAGGTATCGTTGCCGATTTCTTCTGATTCTGTAATATAGGTGATATCGAGTTGCGGCCTGATTACGAACGCGATATTCTCCTCGATTCTCATCGGAATGTTATAACCTACAAGCGTTCCGATTTCGAAACCGGAGCCTTCGTTTGCGGTTTTGATATACTCTGGAACGTGTAACATTAAATCGAAACTGTAATGTCCACCCATAGACATACGGTAACCGACTGCGAGCGGAGTGCTCGTTATGCCGAGCGCCGGACCGAGTCGCTCGGGAGTGGTTTCGGTAACATCTTCGGCAGCGATGATAGAAACGGCAACCGCCGCAAAAGCTATGAATATATTTATATTTGGTCTCGGCATTCTTATTCCTTTCTCAGTCTATTAATTGATTTTGAAGCGCATCCATAGTGCCGCCAATCTCGGCGCCTCCGAAAAAGACGCGTCCTTTCCCGGAGCGCTTCGCGATATACATCGCTTTGTCGGCTTCGTGAAGAAACTCGTCGGCGGACAATCCGGGGCGCCAGGGATAGACCCCTATAGATGCAGAAATCTCCCTGTTCTCGAAAGCCCTGTGGACTCTTTTCGCCATACTCAAAGCCTCGTCGATTGAAACATCGTTAAGAACCGCCACAAACTCGTCGCCGCCATAGCGGAAACCGACCCCTCTACCGACGATAGCGTCCATAAGGGCCTCTGCCGAGTCGCGTATAAGTTTATCCCCCGCGCGGTGACCGTATTTGTCGTTATAGGTCTTCAATTCGTCGAGGTCGAGAAAAATGAGAACAAGATTGCCTTTCGGTTGGGCGACTAACCTGTCGAGTTCCTCCATCATAAAAACCGAACTATACAGACCGGTCGTTCTGTCGATATTCAGCAGTTGTTTGAAATGAACGGCCTGCCGATTAATACGGTTTATGGCATATACACCGAAACTTACGAGTATCATCAGCGCAAAGGCCGTAAAAAGCATAAACCAACCAACACGGCCCTCGGTAATCATCTGCGCGGTGAAAAAGAAAGCTACGACGATAACCACCGCGAGAAATAAAAAAGCCTGAACAAGCGCCGGTGTCTTAATATGGCTTTCAGTTTCACTTTCAAGCGGAACGCTAAAATACTCGCTTTCCCACGAGCCCGTTCCTCCGTCGGGAGGTAAAAACGGTTCTTTAAATTCGGCCATCTATCTCCTCTTCCGAAACCCCTTAATAAAATTGACAGTTTTTGAAAGTCTCGATTCTGCAACATCCTGCCGGTTTTCTTATGGCACCTGCACAGCGCCGAGAACCTTGCGAACAACATCCTCTGACGTTATCTCCTCGGCTTCGGCCTCGTAGGTTACTATTACCCTATGGCGAAGAACGTCCATCGCAATAGACCGTATGTCTTCGGGCGTAACATAACCGCGCCTGTTTAGGAAAGCGTGAGCCTGACCGCAAATCCTGAGATAAAGCGATGCTCTGGGGCTCGCTCCATACTGAATAAGCTCGGTAAGTTCGTCTAATCCGTAATGCGCTGGATTTCGTGTTGCGAAAACCAGGTCGAGGATGTAGGTCTCTATCTTCTCGTCGATATAGATATCCCGCACAACATTACGAGCTTTTATTATCTGCTCGGGTGCGGCAGCCCGGTCCGCCTTCGGCTCCTGTATTTTCCCGTGTAGCCGGATTATTTCGCGCTCTTCGTCTTTATTAGGATAATCCACGATAGCCTTCATCATAAAACGGTCTATCTGAGCTTCCGGAAGCGGATATGTCCCCTGCTGCTCGATAGGGTTCTGGGTAGCCAGAACCATAAATGGCGCGGGCAGCTTGAACGTTTCCTCGCCGATAGTAACCTGTCGTTCCTGCATCGCCTCCAGAAGTGCGGATTGAACCTTGGCGGGCGCACGGTTTATCTCGTCCGCGAGAATAATATTCGAGAATATAGGTCCTTTTTTCGTGCAAAACGAACCATCGGCCTGATTGAAAACGAGCGTTCCAATTAAGTCCGCCGGCAGAAGGTCGGGTGTGAATTGTATCCGCTGGAAACCGGCGTCGATGGTATCCGCGAGCGTGCTCACCGCGAGAGTTTTTGCTAATCCGGGAACACCCTCGAGAAGAATGTGGCCGTCGGCGAGTAGTCCGAGCAATAATCTTTCGATAAGGTATTTCTGCCCGACTATTACTTTCGAGAATTCCCGCTGAATATCATCCACAAATTGCGACTCGGCCTCTATTCGCTCGTTAAGTTTCTGGATTTCCTCGTTCATCGATATCCTCCTGCGAGATTATGTTATCTTTTCGGGTTCTTCATCGGTTTTGTCGATATCGTCGGTATCTTCTTTCGGCTTTTCGTTGTAGGACAGCAGCGATTCCAATCCAAGTTCGACCGTTTCGGCGTCCGCCCGCGATGCGCTATGTCCCGCAAATCGAACCTGATTACAAACCAGCAACGCGTTGCTTAAATTCGTCAATACCGTTCCGGGCACCCCTTTTCTTTCGAGACATTCTAAAAGCTCCTCATCGGAAACGGTTTCCGCGCATTCCCTGTAACGCTCGTCGAAATATTCTTTAATGAGCTTGGCTTGTTCGTTTATAAGCCTTTCCGGTTCGCCGGCAAAAGATTTTCTCAGGTCTCGAAGCGAATCGCGGGTTTTCTGTTCTGGTGTAATAAATACATCCTCTACTATTTCCGGTTTTTTCCGCGACCTCAGAACTAACCATACTATAATGCCGCCTCCTATCAAGATAGCCGCGACAAGCGCGATAATCGGGACAATCTTAATCCGTTTCGGCGGAAGAACGCTCTCCGTTATTTTTATCTCCAGTCTATTGGTAGCGAGGTCGTGGCTGGTTCCATTCGGAACATAGACATACTGCATTCTGACCGGGTTGATATACGCCATTCCGATACTCATCGGAGTATATGAGTAGCGGTATTCCTTAAACAGTACTATTTCGTTGTTCACGCCTTCCGTTCTGTTCGCCTGAGATGCGCCTCGCAGTTTCAGGTTAGAAACGGTCGGGTTTCCCGGGTCGGCCATAGCATAATCGTCCGGGTTGCCATATATTTTTACCCTTATCGTAAATTCCAGTGTATCGTTTTGAGGCAGAGAATCCGCCGATATCTCGCTTTCTATCTCTACATTACCCCATTCCGTAACGCTGCTCGAACTGTCGGAGATAGAATCGGTCTGCGCGAATGCAGAACACACAATCACGAACGTTGCAAGCAATATCGCTACCATCGCTCTCCTTATGTATCTTTAGTCAACCGTCGTAAAAAACAGTTGCTTTTATTTTAAAAACTCAAAATACGGGGAACGGATATCCGATATGAGTGGTTAAGTTAGACCGCATCCGCCGCTTTCGCAATCTGACTTTACAAATTACCCGTTTCGGAGAATCCGTCCCCGTCTAAAAGCGGGGCTGTATTCCGAAACCCAAGGAGGTTCATTCCTAAAGTCCGAAATTACGGCCCCTAAATCGATTTCAAAGAAAAACAGTTCGAATTCGTTCAAATAGCCCTTTATTCGTCTCCCCTCGAGACAGCGATATATCTAAGACCGCCGTCCTTCCCAACAAGGAGCAATATCGGTTTGCCCTCGAGGGATTTCGCCAATAATTTGTTATATTCGCTAACCGATTTCACCCGTTTGCGGTTGACCTCGAAAATCAAGTCGCCGGGAGATAGGCCGGCTGCGGCGGCAGGTGACCCCGGTTTCACGTTCTCGATAACCAATCCGCCGGAATAACCGTAAGGCGCGATATCGTTCTCGTCTGCTTTCGCAAGTTCCATACCGAGATTCGGGATATCGTCGTCTTTCGTTATTTCGACATCCGGTTCCTCTACACCGGGCAATTCGGCCAGAGTTATGTCTATTCTCTTTTCTTTGCCGTCCCGGACAATAGTAAGGTTTATTTCGGTTCCGGGCGGTGTGGCGGAAATCTTATTTCTAAGGTCCGAGGCGTCTTTCACTTCTTTGCCGTCGAGTTCGATAACGATATCCCCTTGTTTGAGTCCGGCTTTCTCACCCGGCAAATCCGGCAAAACCTGCGTAACGAGAACCCCCTTCGGCTCGTTCAGGTCGAAAGCCTCCGCGAGTTCCGGGGTAACGTCCTGGATGCCGATACCAATATATCCTCTGACGACTTTGCCGAACTCGATAAGCTGGTTCATTATCGATTTGGCCATATTCACGGGGATAGCGAAACCGACCCCGCTATATTGGCCGGTGCGCGATGCGATAGCGGTGTTTATTCCAATAACATTACCGTCAAGGTCTACCAACGCACCGCCAGAATTGCCCGGATTGATAGCCGCGTCGGTTTGCAGGAAATCCTCGTAGTCGGTTATTCCCATATGGTTACGGCCTTTCGCCGAGATAATCCCCGCTGTAACCGTATGGTCGAGGCCGAACGGGTGGCCTATCGCCAGCACCCATTGGCCGATGCGAATATCCTCGGAATCGCCGAGAACAGCGGCAGCCAGAGGTTCATCCGGCTCGATTTTCAGAACCGCGAGGTCGGTCTTATCGTCGAAACCGATAATTTCAGCCTCGTAGGTTTCGTCCCCGACCTTCACTTTTATATCGTCTGCGCCTGATACGACATGATTATTGGTTAGTATATAACCGTCGGGAGTAACAACGACACCGCTACCGAGGCCGCGCTGGGTATATTCGTCGAACTGCGGAACATCGCGCCTGCGCCCGGAATAATCGGGCCAGTCGAAAAAACGCCGAAAGAAATCGTCATCGGGGCCGAACCAGAAATCCGGCCTGCGGACCCTTATGGTCTGCTCCGAATATACCGTAACCACGACCGGCATAACCTTCTCGGCGACATCGGCGAAAATGTCCTCGCCAACGAATCTACCGACCGGACGTTCCTCTGCAAACACGACTCCGCCGACGTTCCTGTCGATATTCAGCTTGAGAGGCAAATCGATATTCGACGATAAAATTGCGCCGAGAACGGCTCCGAGCACCAATGTTAACACTATAAGTCCTGTGCCTTTTATCTGCTTATACATTTCATACCTCCGCTATTTGCGGCGGATTTCAATTTTTAGAATTTTGTAGATGTTTCAGCAACAGTTTAAGGTCGAGTGGTTTTGGGAAAAAGAAATCCGCGCCCAGTTCGAGGCTTTTGACTCTCGTTTCGGGGATATTGAAACCGCTGACAACGAACACCTTTATGTCGGGGTATCTTTCCTTGACCTCGACCAGAAGTTCTAATCCCCCGGGACCGGCGGGCAAGATAACATCGAGTATGACCGCCTGAAAATCTTTCGAAAAGTGTTTCCGCACGCCGATTCCATCGTTTTCGATAGCGCAACTGAAACCGTTCGTTTCAAGATATTCTCGCAACGTCTCTGCCGCGGCGTGGTCGTCCTCCGCTATTAGAACATTCATAGTTACTCGTTTGTTTAGAGTTCACGTGCAGGTTAATTTTGCAAAACGAATGCCAAAATCGAGACCGAGTTCTCGAATCGTTTTTAGCTTTCAGTAAGCTATTGAAAAGGGGCTATCCTGTAAAACCGACATATTATCAGCGCAAAATGATTTGCCATTTTGACATAGGATGTCTGATATCTTTTAATTTGTGATTTTTCCAAGGAAATTTCGCTGTCACGGTTTTTGCTATGCGCGGTTATGTAAGCGGCTATATCATTCCGCGCGCAAAAACCCCCTCCGGGACACCACCCTACACCCGCGCCAGCGGCCGAATAGGGTCCGCAGAAACTTAAATTTACAGCGGAATTGCGTTTCCAACGATTAAAACCATAGGCTTATAGCTTCTCTCGCCGGGAAAAGATGAACAAAGGCAGACGAGGGGGATGATAATTTTTGGGAAACTCGGAAACTCCTCAAAATTTAATTTCATTCTTGACATAATACAGGTGTATTCTTTATATTAGAATAAATTTTAGATTGGTGAGATTGGTTTTCCGAAATTAAACGACAATCGATAAGGAGGAACGATGAAAAAGCTTTTATTCGTAGTCGGCTTGCTAGCGCTGGTAAGTTACGTTTTTGCTCAGACCGACACGCTGTTCTTCGAGGATTTCGAGGGCACGTTCGAATGGGAAGCAAGCGACCTTTATTGGTATGACGACACCGATACCTACTGGCACGCCGATACCTTTATGTCCTACGACAGCATAAGCTACTGGTGCGGCACTCTCGATGTCGGCGGAACGGGTTATAACGGTTACAACGACGGCTGGCTTCAATATATGGATATGCCTGAGGTCGCTATTCCCGGTTCGCCTATTGGAACGCCGCTTTTAACATTTATGCATAAACTCTACTGCGAGCCGGGAGGCCCCGCCGAATATCCCTACGGTTACGATGCGTGGGATTGCGCCGCGGTCTTGGTGTCCGACGACGGCGGCGGTAGCTGGTCCCCGCTCACACCAAGCTCTCCGGCTTATCAATGCGAGAGTTCGTGGGCGTTCGGTTTCTGTGGTTTAGGCACCGGATACCCCGGATGGTGGGGCGAACACCCATCGGGCGGAGTCGGTTACGAGCCGGTTATTTGCGATTTATCGGCGTTCGCCGGCGATAATATCATCATCCGCTTTGCTTTCGCGTCGGATATGATGTTTAGCACCGGCCCGACACACGACCCAACCAGTTACGACCCCGCTATGTTCGGCTGGCTCGTCGATGAGATTGCGATAACCGACAGTATGGACACGCTTCTTTACGACGACGGCAGTGGAACGCCGACATTCGACCAGGGCCGCGTTCTGCGGACATGGCAGCACACCGACACGGAAGCCTATTCCGGGGCGAAGTCCGCAATGTCCAAAGCGTATTGCGAATCTTATGCATCCCTTATCTCTCCGATGATACATATCCCGGATACCTTTGCAGGGAATATCTATTTCTACCACAAATGCGAATATACCGATTCGGACCCCGATAGCGACGGTTATCTCGACGACTTCTTCCAGGTTCATATTATCGACTCCACAGCCGACACTACCGTGTGGATTATCAGCAATTACTACCGTCCGGACATTTGCGATACGGTATGGAGGAAGCAAACCGAGGCGGCTCTTTACGGCGATATGACCAACTCGATGCGCCAGTTCGCTGGGCACGATATTCGAATAATGTTTATCTCCAGGGCCGATGGTCTGCCAGATTCGTCGAAGCATTTGTATATCGACGATGTGGTTGTTTGCGGTCGCTATGCCCTTTTGCACGATGTCGCTCTGACAAAAGCCGCCGCCGGCCCGTTGAACCTCGGCGAATACGGACGCTTTACCATCGAGGTCGCCAACGAGGGAATGTCGACCGAATCGATGGTCCAGGTTTACGGAACATTGACATACCCCGATGCGAGCGAGAGCACGCTTACGCTCTGGCCGAGGCCGACTATCGATGGCGGCGCGGTTAGCACCGTTTTCGCCACTAAAATGTTAAATCTCCAGGGAGACTATACTATTAAAGCGTGGACCGACCTCTCGACCGACCTCGATAATTCGAACGACACTATCGTAGCGACATTCACAGTGCCCGGACCGAACGTCCGCGAACTCGGCTGGGACGACGGAGTCAACGACGACGCCTCCGGTGTTAAATATATCGGCGGCGGCCTCGATGTCGGGAACGCTATCGGGAATTTTCTGCGCGATAGCGCACTGGACGATATGGAACTAACTCATATTAAGTTCTTCACTATATATAACGGCCCCGCGCAGATACTCGTGCTTAATCACAATCTGGAACTGCCATCCGGCGGCGATATACTCTATAATGAATCGCATACCATAGTATCCGATTCAATCGACGGCTCGTGGGTTACTATAGACCTGTCGACCAGCCCGGTCGCACTGCCCGATACTATGTTCTACGTCTTTATCGGAACTTCCGTAGCCGATAAGATGCCTGTTGTCGGGGTCGATATTACGAGCCCTGTGGACCGCTGGGGATGGGCTATTCTCGGCACCGATACCCTGTTTTTACGCGAGGACGCCGGTGAACCATATAATGCCCTCGACCTGATGATACGCGCGATTATCACAGGCGTTTCTGGTATCGACGACCAAAACCCCGGACTGCCTAAAGAACTCGCTTTGAGGGACAATTACCCGAACCCGTTTAATCCGGCGACATCTATCGAATTCGACCTTCCAAAAGACGGCGTCGTCGAGTTAGCCGTTTATGACGTTCTCGGAAAGCGCGTTACTACGCTTCTCGACGATAATATGAAGGCCGGAACGCACCGGATTATCTGGAGCGGACGCAACGACCGCGGACAGGAACTGCCATCGGGCGTCTACCTCTACAGATTAACGGCGGGGGAGAAAACGATAAGCAAAAAGATGATTCTTGTAAAATAGAACCCGAATATTCGTTAAAAATAAGGCCGGGGAATTCCCGGCCTTTTCTATATCGTTAAGGATACCGATTTACGGGACCGGAAAACCCAAATAAAACCGTTCTTGCCGATATCGCTGTCGCGCTGGCGGCGGTAATATACCGTTCTGCACACCTTTTTTTCTGGTCGAAAACCCCGTATTTCAGAACGCCTGCCCTCGACGAGCTATACCACCATATATGGGCGAAATCCATCGCTTCGGGAAATCTCGCTTTCCCGACAGCCTTTTTCCGCGCTCCGTTTTATCCCTATCTGCTAGGGTTGATATATTCCATTTTTGGTGACGGTCCCTGGTTTCCGGTAATAATTCAAAGCGCGATTGGCGTTGTCGGCTGCGTTTTGATAGCCGTTCTCGCCAGAATGGCGTTCCGCGATTGGCGTATCGGCCTTATCGCCGGACTTATTGCGGCTTTTTCACCGATGCCCGCGCTATTCGAGTCCCGGTTACTTCTAGACTGGTTGTTAATCCCGTTCGGCGCAGCTATAATGATTTATCTATTAAAAACCGCCGATAGCCAAAAACGCCGGTTTCCTCTTCTAACCGGATTATTTATCGGTATTTTCGCGATAACCCGCCCGAATATAATCGCTGTCGCGCCGTTTTTGATAATCTGGCTCGCGCTTCAGAAGGGTAAAAAACACTGGCTCGAACCGGTTGTGGTTGTAGTTATCGGCATCGTTATTCCGCTTTTGCCGGTATTCATCCACAACGCCGCCCGCGGCGAAGTAGTGCCGGTAGCCGCTCAAGGCGGACTGAATCTATATCTGGGCAATAACCCGGAAACCGACGGTATGACCCCGACACTTCCCGGTTACGGTGGCGATTGGACTATCCGCGAGGCCTGGCTTTCCGCCGAACACGAAACCGGGCGCAGCCTTACTGTCGGCGAAATGGACCGTTTCTATCTAAAAAAAGCTATCCGTTTCGCTCGGGAAAATCCGGGTTTGCAACTCGGCTTACTGGCGCGTAAAATCGCTTTGCTTTCGTCGTCGGCGGAACACGGCAACAACGGCAGCCCGCACTTCATCAGGCGGTTTTCACCGGTTCTGTATTCACCGTTCGGCTGGGGATTGTTATTAATCCTCGCCGCATTCGGACTCCCGTTTATTTGGAAAGAAAGGGCTACCCGGTTGTTTCTGCTATGGTTGATTATCTACGGCGCGACAATCGTGCTGTTTTTTGTCAACGCGAGGTTTCGTCTTCCGCTTCTCGTAGGGGTTATTCCGATAGGTGCGGCGGGGATTGTCCGCGCGATAGATGCAATACGGAAACGAGAAATCTCCCTTTTTGCGTGGGCTATTCCTCTCGCTGTCTCGATATCGTTTATAACCGTCCTCGCGCCGGGGCACGGCTTTACCGCTCGCGGAAAAGCCGAAAGCTGGTTCGGATTGGGGAGCCTGTATATGCGGGAGAAGAATTTCCCAGCCGCAGATTCCGCGTTTATGAATGCGACTATCGCTTTTCCGAACATCGACCGCACGAACCTCAATCGAGGGGTAATCGCCTATCGCCGCGGCGCCCCAGAATCCGCCAGAGCATTCTTTCTGAAAGAAATCGAAATCGGCGGACAGGTTTCCTCGGCTATGGCCAATATCGGTGTTTTAGCCCGATTCCGTTCGGATACCGCCGAGGCTATCGAGTATGGTAACAAATCGGTCGAGGTCGAACCATTCAATATCGCGGCGTATATAATTTATTCTCGAAGTCTGCTGGAATTCGGGTTATACGATTCCGCACTCGCGGTAGCAAAAAACGGTTTCGAGCTGGATTCACTCGACCGCCGCCTTATGCTCATCGCGGGAACGGCAGCCCTGAAAACCGGGGACACCACTCTAGCGGAAAACATATTTTCAAAAGCGGCGTATCCATCCGCACCGGCGGTAATTCGCCAGTATGAACTTAGCGGTATCTACTCCGTCGAAGCCGCCGGCTCTGTCGCGGATTCTGTGTTGATGGGTTACGCATTCTACAACCTGGGTTTGATACAAAATAGCAGGGGAAAATACGGCGCCGCACTCGAAAACCTCGTCCGTTCCGTCGAGCTTGTCCCCGATTTGCCGGAAGCGTGGGCAGGTTTAGGCACTGTTCTGGAAAGAACCGGGAATACCGAAAATGCGCTTGTCGCTTTCCAGAAAGCGCTCGAATTGGGTGGCGAATCCCCGGAATTACTATACAATATCGGCCTGGTTTATGCCCGCCAGGAAAAATATTTCGAGGCTTACGAAACGTTTCAACAAGCGTTAAAACTCGATAAAGACTTCATTCCAGCCTCAGAAAAAATAGAGCTTTTGGAAAAACTTGCAAAAGAAAATAAAATTTCCCTTGAGTAATCGCGAAAGTAGATATATATTTGTATGGATAGAAACCAGAAAACCAGTAGTTTAATTCCACCAACCAAGGAGGTAAGGATGCGCAGGATTATTCTTTTAGTCGCCGTGATAGCGGTAACCGCGGCCGTTGTTCTCGCCGCCGGCACCGCCGACGACGCACGGAGGCCCGAACTCCAACCGGCTCGCCCGATGCCCAAACTACCGCGGCCAGCAATCGACTATTCCCATTCGTTTGCACCTATGGCTATCGATACTATACCGCCATGGGCACCGTATCTTAACAAACCAGTCTACAAAGCCGGCGATACGTATTACGATATGCAACATAATACAACGAAAGGGCGTATGATAGCTGTCGACCCCGAAGGTGGAGTGCATTTCGCCTGGATGGACGGTCTGGACCCCGGCTCGACAAGCCGCGTCGTGAAATATAACTATTTCCATATCGATTCGGTCGGAACCACGGAACATCCTACCGGTTGGCTTTGCGGCGGCGACGGCGTTCGCGTGGACCACCGAGACCGCGCCGGATACACAACTATCTCGATAGACGACGAACATACAGTGCCAACCGTGTCCTTTCACGACCAGGAGTATGGCTCCGAATTCGGAACTAATATCGGTATCGATGGAGTATATTATATGATGGGTGGCGATATGAGATGCTCTTTTATTACTCCAGAACCTCCAATCGAGCCGTATTACCATCCCGACGATACCACGTTCGATTGTGTGGTTATCTGGCCGAAAATAGCTCAAATAGACACCTCTTTATGGTTGTTAAGCACAGTTAGCAACGATACTTATCACGTCGCCGGCGAAGAGGTTGGCAGCAGGCTTATCTACTATCGCGGTTATATTAAACCTATATGGGGCGACTATTCCGAGATGATTTTCGAGCCGCCCGTAGAAATCGAGGACGACCAGATTGGAATTACCGCCGATATAAGCTCATATGTCGGAACAACCGGCAACAGACTCGCAATGGCGTATATTCGTCACGACACAGTCGCTTATAACGACGCGTGCTACTGCACAACTTTAAGCCCCGATGGATATACCTACTATGCGACTATCTTCGACGCAGCCGCTATAATGATTCGCTATTCCGAGGATATGGGAGAATCGTGGACGACTCCCGATACGATTACTCCCGACCATATAGCGCACGTCAATAAAGCGTATTACGACAGCCTGTATCGGGGATGGTATCTCGATACTACGGTTACTCCGCCGGAGACGGTCGATGTCTATTACGCAGTCTATGACAGGCCTACGGACCTGAACATTACTTTCGACCCCAACGGTTTCGCTCACGTAGTCTGGTCTGCGGTTCTATTGACTCCATACGAAGGTTGGGAATTTGCGTGCGAGGCACCCTGCAGCTCCGCCGCACTCTGTGTATCGATGATATGCCACTGGAGCGAAAGAACGGGGGATATCGATACTGTCGTTCTCGACCCAATCTGGCAAGGCGCGTGCCCCTCGAACAGCGGTTTGTCCCACATAGGATACTCACAGGAACCGGAGATATCCATCGACGACGACGGCAATATATTCGTTTTCTGGGAACAGATTCATAGCGAATACTGGTGGTGCGAAGAGGAATCACTTCAACTCGACTGGTCCGACGACGGCTACAGTAACTCGGAAATCTACTGCGCGGTCTACTGTCCGGACAGCAGTTTCTGGTCGGACCCGTTTATAATATCGAATACGTTCACTCCGGCTTGTTCCGCCTACGCCTGCTCCAGCGAAATAGACATAACCCTCGCCGAACGCATAGACGACTACGTCCATCTGTCGTTTATACTCGATACCGAAGCCGGGCTATGGCCTTATGAAGAACCGGAGGGCGCGCCGGCTACATTGTGCGATGCTATGTATTGGAGAATGGGTAAGGACGAATTGATGCACTACGCATACTCCGGAGACACGCTCTACGATTATATCGAGGAAAACTGGGTTACAACCCCTAAAACGTTCCGGCTCGGGCGGAACTGGCCGAACCCATTCAACGCCGCGACAGCGTTCTGGTTCGATGTCCACACGCCGGGGCATTATACTATCGACGTCATCGATATGACGGGCCGCACCGTCTCGAAA
>QNEE01000038.1 GCA_003645085.1 bacterium
CAATATCCGAAACCGCTTCCACTGCGTGGTCCTGACCGACAACCCGTTTTTTAAGCTCGCTCTCCAACCTGAGTAGTTTCGCCGATTCTTCCTCGGTAAGCCTCGAAACGGATATACCCGTCCAGCTCGAGAGAACCTTCGCGATATCCTCCTCGGTAACCTCTTCTCGGAGCATATAACCGTTTTCCTGAAGCTTGGCGAGTTGCCCGCGCTGCTCGGCAAGCATATTTTCTAAGGTGGCGATTGCGCCGTATTTAATCCGCGCCGCTGCCTCGAGGTCGCCGTCGCGTTCGGCCTGTTCAAGCTCCGTTCTCGCCTGGTCGATTTTGTTCTGGGTCTCGTTTATCCTGTCGAGAACCTCTTTCTCCGCCAGCCATTGAGCGCGGAGCTTATCACGCTCCTCAGAAAGGTTACCGATTTCTTTAGTTATCGCTTCTACTTTTTTCCTCTCGCTTTTATCCTTTTCGAGACCGCGTTTCTCTATTTCGAGTTGTTTTATACGTTTTTCTATCTCGTCGAGTTCGTCGGGTTCAGAGAAAAGGTCGAGGCGCAAATCGGCCGCGGCCTCGTCTATAAGGTCTATGGCCTTATCCGGCAGGAACCGGTCGGAGATATATCTGTCGGATAATCTGGCTGCGGCAATAAGCGCGTCGTCGGAAATCGCTACCCCGTGATGAACCTCGTATTTTTCCTTCAATCCCCTTAAAATAGAGATAGTCTCATCTACACTGTTTTCCTCGATATAAATGGGCGCGAATCTCCGTTCCAGAGCCGGGTCACGTTCGATATGCTTTCTGTATTCGTCGTATGTCGTAGCGCCGATTGCTCTTAATTCGCCTCGCGCGAGCGGGGGTTTAAGCATATTCGAGGCGTCGATTGCACCCTCGGCGGCTCCTGCACCGATTATCGTGTGCATCTCGTCGATAAACATAATTATCTTGCCGTCGGACTCGATAACTTGTTTGATAAACGCTTTCAACCGGTCCTCGAATTCTCCCCTGAATTTACTGCCCGCCACAAGTTGCCCGAGGTCGAGTTGCACCAGCCGTGTTCCTTTTAGATTTTGTGGGACATCCCCCGTAACTATCTTCTGGGCGAGACCCTCGACTATAGCGGTTTTCCCCACTCCCGGCTCACCGATAAGCGCGGGATTGTTTTTCGTCCGGCGCGATAGAACTTTCATCAAACGGCGGATTTCCTCCTGTCGACCGATTACAGGGTCGAGTTTTCCCTGTTCGGCCATCCGGGTATAGTCGATACCGTATTGCTCGAGTGCGTTGAATTTCGTTTCCGGAGATTGGTCGGTTACGCGTGTGTGTCCCCTAATCTGTTTGAGCGCACGGAGCATAACATTTTCGTTCGCGCCGAGGTCGCGGAGTATTACTCCAGCTTCCGTATTGTCCTCCTTGACCATCGCGAGGAGTATGTGCTCGATAGAGACGTAATCGTCTTTGAACCTATCGGCTTCTTTCTCGGCATTTTCAAGCATTTGCACCGTTTCGCGGGAAAAATAAACGTCCTCGGGCACCGAGGATAACGTCGGCACCCGCGCCATCGCCTCTTTCGCTTTTTGAGTAACCTCCGAAGGGTCGATTGCTATCATAGCGAGAATCCGCGCACCGAACCCCTGCCTGTCTTCGGCTATTAAATAAAGTATGTGTATCGGCTCGATGTGGCTGTTTTTCCGGGCGAAAGCAAGCTCGCGCGCTTTACGGATTGTATCCTGCGAAGTTTCCGTGAATTTTGTTAAATCCGGCATTCTGTTCTCCTCCGAAATATTCGGAATTCCAGATACTCCTCGATTATTTTATTAAATATGCAAAAAAAGTAGCGATATGTCAAGCCCCCCGTAATAGAAGTTTTGCTGTAGAGAACGCAGAAAAAAACAAGGATACCATATAGATACCCCTTAAGCTATTAGTGATGCGTGTATTATATCAATCCGGCGGGAACAACAGGTGTCCGAAAAAATAGTAGTATGCCACCAGGGCGATTGCGCAGACTATTCCAACAAGGCAACCTCCGCTGAAGCCGCGTTCACCCTCGCGCCCTCTCGTGAAAGCCCCTTTAACGGAACCTATTATTATTGCCACGAGTATCACTGCCGGTATCCAGTATAGCCAGTTTTCAAGCATATAGCCTCGCTTTTATTATCTTAGATAGACGATTTTTCTCGACGCGACCGATTTACCGTTATCGATACGTATGAAGAACGTCCCGCTGTGCGTTCCCTCCGACGGAGACCACCGGCACACGCAGGAGGCGGTCGTGCTCGACGGCTTCTCCGAATCGCTCCAGTTGACGGGAATTTCCTCGACCATTCTCCCATTTATATCGAATACCTCGACAGCGGAGCCCCGAGCCCCAAGACCCAAAACCCTTATATTTACCGCGCTATTAAACGGATTTGGATAAGCCCTTATTTCGATTTCCTCCGGCCTCGCCGATGCAACCTCCGGGACACCGTAATAATCCTCGCCCCATCTGTTGACTCTCATTGCTAGGATATCGCTGTATGCCGACGGATAAACAGAATACGTCTGCCCGCAGGCACAGCACCCGCCGTCGGGAGTCGCGACACAGTTGAGGAAAAGCTCGGTATATCCTCCGAGGTCCAGCGGGACGCTCCAGAGTTCGTTGCAATAATCATCTGTTTTCGTTATCCACGCCCACCCCTGACCGCTGCCCGCGAAATAGAAACCGCCTCCGGGCGCGTTGATAACCATCGAGAAATTCGCAAGCCTCGATGTCGAATCCGCTGGGTCGAGACCGACATAATCGGTCCACAGTGTATCGCCGTCCTCGTCGAGGCGCAGGCACCATGTCCACGCGGGCCATTTATTGTAGGTGGTCATCAAATAACCGCCGCCGGGGCAGGCCGTTATCGAACGCGAATAATGGTCGGAGCAACCCGTGTCGTAGGTCTTAGTCCATAGAATATTACAGAGCGAATCGGTTTTGATAACCAGCGCGCGCGAAATTCTATGTGTAACGATTGAGTCATAAGGCGCGTAATAATAGCTCGTGTCACGCAAATCGCTGCTGCCGACCACGATACACCCGCCGTCGGGAGTAATCGCGCCCCAGCGGACATCCGCGTGACCATCCCGCGTCGAATCCGTCCAGACGACGTCCGCGATAGTGTTCCCGACCGAATCGATGCGCATTATCCAGATATCGGCGAAGCCGTCGGGATTAACTGTTATCGGGCCGGTGAAAAAGAAATCGTTCGAGCCGGGAATATTCTTTATCCACCACGCGCGGTCGAATCGGTCGTCCCCATCGTAGCTTTTCGTCCAGAGCGTATCCCCGAACTTATCGACCCGCACCAGAAGAACGTCGTCATACCAGGTCGTGTAGCCGAACGGCACATCGACCCATTTCGGCGATTGCGTTTTCCCGCAGAGAATACATCCAGAATCGGGAGTCGCGCAGACTCCCCACGCGGCGTCGTAGAAACCCTCGCCAAGCTCGCCGTAATGCCGAATCCACTCCTCGTTGCCGAGCGAATCGAGCTTGATAAGGAAAAACTCGTGGTCATACCAGTTGTCCTCGAAACCGCCGAGCGCCCACGCGTTCGACCTTCCAGCTATAAAGAACCCGCCGTCGGCGCAGATGTCGATGTCGCGGGCGTCGTCGAGACCGCCGCCAAGGTTCTTGTAGTATTGCCATCCAAGAACGGTGCCCGCCGCGAGAAAACCGACCACGATAATCATTAAAATACTAAGGCGCATTTTTAAGTCCTTTGCGTCATATTGCATAAACTCCCGCCTGCGCTTTTTCGGTCCAATAAGAAACCTCTTTTCGAAAGGCAATATAATACCTTTCTCCGTGTCCGTCAAATCGGGGGAAGACAATTGTCCCGTCCGACAGCTTTCCGAATCCTCTTACCCTTATTAGGTAAAATCCATGTAATACGTCTTTCCACGCTTATATAATCTCATCTCGTCCTCCAACGGCGCAATTTACTTATCGAGCGCCAGTAAGTCAAGAAATAAAAGCATCCCGCGCCGATTTCAGCGCCTATTGTAGCGGGTATTGCAAAACCCCTTTATCGCCTAGCATTTTGTCCATGACTATTTGTCCTTTTGTTCTCGGGCACGATTGAACGTTCGGGAAGATTCGTATAACTCTGGTTCTTCGTTTCAGTTCCTGGTTCACCCGTTCGAGCATATTCGTGTTTTTTAGCCTTTTTCGATGAGCCGGTGGCAGAGCATAGATTGCGAGCGAGCCTTCGACCGTCAAGACAGCATTTACGCGAACGAGTATTAAAGACTTGCTTTTTCACGACCTAATACATAAATTTGTATTGCATCTTTTTATTAAAGGTATAAATTCAAAAACCGTTCGACGATTACTCGGTCATAAAGATATTAGAATGACGATGCGAAGCGCGCATCTTTCTAAAGAACACATCAGGGATGCAGTCGAAATTTTATCGGAGAGTGTTTTTAGATTTGGCACAAATGTGGCACAGAAGTAATTAATCGATTTTTCTGTTGTCGTAAGTTATTGATATATATAATTTCGCGCCCGTAGCTCAACGGATAGAGCGCCGGACTACGAATCCGTAGGTTGGGCGTTCGAATCGCCCCGGGCGCGTTTTTTGTCGAGGGTTTTAGAGCGCGGAGCGAAAAATGGTTCGGGTCGCTCCGCATATCGAACTTCGCACGCCGCACGTATTTAATTCGAAATTGAGACTAAAATTTTCGCAATTTGATACTTGACTCGAAAGCGGCGAATTTATACATTTCGACGGTTGCTATAAGATAAGGATACTATTATGTTCATTGAAATATTTAATATCTGATTATGGTCGATTCCGATACGGACAGGGTTTTTATGACGCAGGCTCTCGAGGAGGCTCGAATCGCCTACGAGGAAGGGAATATCCCCGTGGGATGCGTTATAGTCCGGGACGGCGAAATAATCGCGCGGGCGCATAATTTAAGAGAGACGACACATGACCCGACCGCTCATGCCGAGATTTCCGCACTCAGAATAGCGGGAAAAGCGCTCGGTTCGCGAGGCCTCGACAAAGTTACCGTCTATGTTACGCTCGAGCCGTGCCCGATGTGTATGTCCGCGATAATGCTCGCTCGCGCGGGCAGACTCGTCTACGGTGCCGCCGACCCGAAACTCGGCGCGGTAGTATCGAGATGGAATTTTGTGAACGACCCGGGATTACACCATTCTATCAGGGTAACATCCGGGACTATGGAGGAAGAATGTTGCGAGATACTCGAACGTTTTTTCGCCGAACGACGCGATAGAGGAAAACAGAGAGACGAATAGACCATAGTTTTATTACTCCCGGACGCAAGTTTGCTGTATTCGAAAGGGAGAGGTGGCCGAGCGGCTGAAGGCAACTGCCTGCTAAGCAGTTATACGGGCAACCGTATCGAGGGTTCGAATCCCTCCCTCTCCGTTATAAATTTCAAGCCCAATCTAACTAATTGGGCTTTAATTATTTATGGAAATCGTTATATTGCATGTGACAAATATGTGACGGGAATACGGGGCTGTAGGTTGCTGTTTTGCGCTATGTTACGTTGTCTGGCAAATCAGGATGGGAATCTTGGATATTTTAAATTTGTTTTATTATCTGAGATTCTCGTTCGTTCCTTCTCAAAAAAATTCGATTTTTGTTGAAATAATGATAGAATATAAATATACTGTAATTAAATATCTCAGTGGTATTACAAAACGGGAATCGACCCGGTCATGGTCTTTTTTCTGCTTCTATTGTCTGTCTAATCTTTGTTTTCGAGTTGTTTATCTTATTCTCGTTGCGACTACCCGGTTTACGCAATAACGAAAATTATGGGAGGTAAGAATGAGTCGTAAGGGCATTTGTTTTGCGCTGTTTTTTGTGCTTCCAGCAGTTGTTCTCGCCGACGTCCCTCAAGTCATTTCATATCAAGGTTTAGTAACCGACACCGAGACCGGCGAGCCTTTAACCGGCAGCCATATTATCACATTCAAATTATTTACATCCGAGACAGGTCTCGATGAAATCTGGACGGAGACGCATCTCAATGTTCCGGTTGCAAATGGTTTATACAATATCATGCTCGGCTCGGTCGATAGTTTTCCCGAAGATGTCGATTTTTCGGAGCAGTATTGGCTGGAGGTTATTATCGATGGGCAGGTATTGTCGCCTCGGTATCGATTCTCCGCAAGCCCTTATGCGCTAAATATCCCCGACGATATTGTCTTCGCGGATATTCGGGACGAGTCCGGTGAAAGCCGCTTAAAATTAACTCGCGGCAACCCGGAACTCAAGCTAATTGGAACCGGGCAAGCTACGGTGCATATAGACGAAACGAGCCGCAACATCGTGGTACACGTGCCACAGGCGGACGACACGCGAAGCGCTGCGGAGGGCGCGGTTCACGGACGCGGGACTTCCAACTACGTCACAAAATGGATAGACGAAAAGACCATAGACGATTCGCAAATATACGATAACGGGATAAATGTCGGCATCGGGACGGCGACGCCCGGCTACAAGCTCGATATTGCCGGTATTTGCCACGCGGATACATTTTTCGGCGACGGCTCCAAACTGACCGGAATAGAAACGAATTGGGATACACTCAAAGCGTATTGGGATACAACGAACACGCTCGGAATGCTACTCCTTAATGAATCCGATTCATCGATATGGATGGAATCATCTCATGCGGTCGGATACTTTAGCATAGCGCTTGGTTTTGGAGCCGAAGCAAAATCTCAATATACTACTGTTTGCGGAGGGGAATTCAATGTTGCCAGCGGTGCGTGGTCAACAGTTGGTGGTGGACAAGGCAATACCGCTAATCACCAATTCGCTACAATTGGTGGAGGAAGCGGTAATACGGCGGATAGTGTATATACTACCGTTTGTGGTGGTTTCAGCAACGAAGCTATAAATACTGCGGCTACTGTATGCGGTGGTTACAATAATTACGCTAATGCTTATGCTTCAGTCTGCGGTGGGTCGAATAACAGAGCCGAATTTTGGTATTCGAACGTTTGTGGAGGGTTTGATAATAAAGCGACGCATATCTATTCGACTGTATGCGGGGGTTATAATAACCAAGTAAACGGAGAAGGTTCAGTTATACCTGGGGGGAGAGAAAATATTGTTAACGGCGGTTATTCGTTGGCTTTCGGAAATGGTGTTAGCGTTGACGATGACCATGTAGTTGCTTTTTACAACGCCAGCGCACCCGGCAAACTCGGAATAAACAACCCCGACCCTGATGCTGAACTACATGTCAACGGAACTGTGAAGATTCAGGATATACTTCAACTTGTGCCAAGAGATACGCCTCCGTTCACTACCGGAGGAGACGAAGAACGCGGAACGATATATTACCACTATGACGATGGCCATACGGTAATTAATAGGTCGTAATGATAAATAAACGGAGGGTGAAAATGAGAAACGTTCTTTTCGTTGTGATATTGCTTGCTTTCGGTGCCGGTTTGTTCTGGGGATGCTCGGAAAGCGCTGTAGATACATTACCGACTATTGACCCTTGCGACCCGTCGAATCCGGTCGTCCTGAACGGTGACACAATACCGGAGGATGAAATCACCGGCGATACGCTACCGGGTAGCAGGATACCTGGAGATAGGGTCTACCGCGACTCACTGGATTGCGTTATTGGTATTAACCTGGTCTCGATGGATATTTCCGGTCCTAACTGCGTTGATGGAATCGAGGTATACGGTGCGACGCTGAAGTGGCTCGGCCTTCATAACAACCAACTTACTTCGATAGACCTTTCGCCATTGGCACCATGCACGAATCTAGAAAAACTCTTGTTAGATGAAAACGAAATTAGCTCGATAGACCTATCACCTCTGGGGTCTTGCACAAATCTGGAGAAGCTCTGGTTGGATGAAAACCAAATTACTTCGGTAGATCTATTGCCGTTGTCCTCGTGCACAAATCTGGAGTTTTTCTGGTTAAATAGAAATGAACTCGCTTCGATAGACCTATCGCCGCTGTCCTCGTGCACAAATCTTAAGAACCTCTACCTTGCTGAAAACCAACTCAATACAATAGACCTATCGCCGCTGTCTTCGTGTGCGAATCTGGAGTATCTCAACCTTGCTTACAACCGACTAAGTTCAATAAACCTATCGACTCTCGCGTCATGTGGAAATTTGGAGTGGCTTGTTCTTGACCGAAACGAATTCGCTTCGATAGATTTATCGCCGTTGGCGTCGTGCGCAAATCTGGAGAGGCTCTTTATTGAAGGAAACCAGCTTGCTTCAATAAACCTATCGCCTTTGGCATCATGCGCAAATCTGGAGTACCTCGATCTTAACGGAAACGAACTCGCTTCGATAGATTTGCTACCATTGTGGGAATTGGATTCGCTGGAGGGTCTTTCCTTGTATGATAACTATTTCGATAGTGCTTCCTGCGCGCATATATGTGATTTCATCAATACACACCCGAGTTGTGTTGTTCAAACGGATTGCGATTGTGGGAGGTGAAAAAATCCGCCGCCGTCTGGGACGGCACAGATAACAGGGGCGCACAAATGCCGATGGGTATATATCTATATGTAATAAAATCGGGCGGGCAAATAATCTGCAACGGCACTGTAACGCTTGCGAGGTGAAAAAAGTAGTATATTCGAGTATATCGAAGTATTTTACAATCGGCAGAGAGGACGTTCGGCATTGGGATATATGACCCACGCCGAATTCGAGGAAACAAGCCTAAACTAACTGTCCGTTTTTTCGGTGTAAGGTCACTATACGCCGCCTTTATAATAAGCTGTCCTTATCCCACCACCGTAGTCGTTAAAAACCCAAATCGTGCTGTCGGTTTGCGCTCCCATACAATCGGGGTGGTATCCGAACCCCTCCCAAAACGTCCCGGTGTTATGCCAAATGCTGTCTTCAAGGTATTTCGCCCGTGTTCGATAGCCCGTAAGTGTGCCCCCCCCACCCGGGCAGCCCACAGTCGTCCATATTTATCGCAGATAATACTCGGCAAGCTTGCACCGCCAAAGTAGTCAAAGCGCACCGGCTCCGACCAGATGAGGCCCTGTGCCATAGCAATAGAAGCTAATAATAAGGATATGAATAAAACGAGTTTCACAGAAAAGGTCCCCTCTGTTAAACAACTCCGTCACTAAACAATTTACGAAATATTTTGTCTTTAGGAAGGAAATTATTAAATATTTTTGCCAATCGCAAGCCAGCCGTGGCGTTTCTCTTCCATGTATTCCTCGCGTTTCAGGGTTATCTCGCTGTTCTGACCGCGAAAGAGCGTCTCCAATGTCTGGTTCTCCACACGCATCCGCTTTGCCGCGTTAGCAACCAATTTAATATCTATGTCCGTGTTATGTAGATACGACCGATGGCTGTTCTGTGAACCATAGCCCGGATTTTGCGCTGGGTCGGATGCCCGCTGTCTGGCAGCCGGAAAGCTCGATTTCCTCTGGTGTGTATCTAATAAAGGCTAAAATCGACGGGGAATATTATATCGGGAAAACGCTCTACTTGAAATAAAAATCGACTTAATCGCCGAGCGTTATCGAGGTCGAAACCTCCTTCTCGAAATACGTATAGCTCGAATACGTCGGCTCGATAACTAACTCGATTTCGTATTCTCCCGCGGGAACCCGATTGTCTGTATCGTCGAGCATATCCCACGTTATAGTTCGTGCGCCCTGTTTGAAACGTTTGTGTTCGTAGAGCCGTCTTACCAATTCTCCCTTGCGCTTGATATTCACGGTTATGTAACTCCTATCGGTCAGGAAGAAATTTATTTTTATGGCTGGATTACCGTCCCTGCCTTCACCCATCGCGGCATCGAGGCGGGCTATATCCGTTCCAATCCAGAGATACTGCGCGGAGTGTCTTTCCGCGATAACGACCTGGCCGAATCTGCGCCAGATAGCTATCCCGGTCGGATGGTCGAATCGATAATCACCATCCCCACACTCACCGAAGCTTGTTATGTAGCGCAAATCTTTGTCGAATTTGTGGATTCTACAAGAAACCGAATCGGTAATCCAAACATTATCGTAAAAATCCAGCGCAAGATAGCTGAGTTTGCCCGTTTGCGCAGGAATATCCGTTATCCGGACTGTGGCTGTGACCTGGCCACGGTAATTTACTTTACGCAATTCGGTGCCGTCATTGTCTATGACATAAATCGCCGATTCCCCATAACGGGTTTTCGTTATTTTAGGATGGTCGACCGCAATACCAGTCGGATATACGAACCCCCCGAGCGTTCTTATATGCTCGCCATCGTAAGTAAATAATTCTATAGTCCCTCGCGCGCGGTCGGTAACGAATAGCGTCCCGGCCTCCGTTATCGATACGCCGTGTGGCTCTTTAAAAAGGTCTTCGCCAAAAGAACCGACCCATTCGAGTTCTTTGCCTCCGTTATAAAGATGGACTACCCTTCGGTTCCCGGTATCGCATACAAAAACATCCCCTTTCGGGTCGGCGGCGATGCCACGCGGCCGACTAAACTGATTTTTACCGGAACCGGTCTCGCCGTAAAGCGCCAGAGCATACATACTCTTGTTATAGATTATCTGGCCTCGATTAGAATTGACCCCATAAGCCGTTAACTCGTCGTCGTCCTTGTCGTTGTCGGGGTCGTCCCACACCTCGAGCCGGACAACCACCAACCCCTGCGGATTATCGAAATCGGTTTTATTCCCCAGAAGCATATCGAGTTTGGCCTCGGTGCCCTTTGTAATTCCCCAGGTATGCTTGAAAGGGGGATAGACTAACGTTCCGAGACCGCCGGCCAAAACAACCGCCGAAATCGTCGATAATAGAACGAATAAAAGGATATTTTTCATTTTAAACCTGCTAAATATGGTTTTTATAAATACCGCACCACAGCAGCATCATTTACCCGCAGCTTGAATACCACCATCCCATAGTTCTTTGTAAGCATAATAGTCTCCGAGAACGTTCTTTATATAATGACGCGTCGGGTAGAAATCGACCGCCTCGACAAACGCGGCCCGGTGGCTTTCGTGTGGCGTCTTTTTCCAGCGCGCCGTAGGTCCCGGCCCGGCATTGTATTCGGCGAGAACATGTTCCGCCAGTTCGTGCTTTCGCAATAATCCTGCCACATGACGCGCGGAGTATCGAATAGAAAGTTCCCAGTCGTAAAGGTCTATTTCTTCGAGTCCGGTTTCGCCGAGTTCCTCCGATGTCGTTCGGGCGGTGGCGAACATAAACTGGCACAGTCCGACAGCGCCGGCTGGGCTTACCGCGTGAGGGTCGTAAGCGCTCTCCCGACGAATAATTGCGAAAAGAAACGCGGGGTCGATTCCGTTCTCACCTGCAGCCACGCGAATATAATCCTCATAGAAAGTAGGATAGGCAAGACGGATTACGCTCACCGGTGCGTTCGAATATCCGCCGAGGTCGTTCACGAGTTGAAGGGCTAATTTGTATGCCAATCCGGTTAAACCCCAATCATAAGCGGCGGATAGAAAAGCGAGTCGAGTCGAAGGCGTCGTTTCGACCGATTTCATCCAATCAACAAAGGCCGATTCGGCGTCGGCTATCAACCCCATATTCGCTAAAAACATAGGTCTTTTCGACTCACGGGAATCTATTAATAGAAAATGTTGCTTGTGTCCCATCTCCGCGAGAGTCTCCCGAGCCTCGATTATAGCTTCACCATAACTTTTCCACTCCCCAGAACTGTCTTCTCCGGGACGAGGCAGCGATATTCCGGTTATAACCTCCGATGCGAGATATCGATAATAATGCCTGACGGGCGAATCTGTTATCTGGTGGAGAACTCGAAAACCCGACGTGTCTCCAGAGAAAACGAGAGACAAGCCCTGCCAGAATTTCCCGGTATCGGTAAATTTGCGGTCGGAATACTCCTGAGAAATAAACGCGAACCGCGCAGCGGCGGTGTCGTAATCTCCGCACACAAAGGGGCCGACTCCAGCCCATACAGCGCCGTTATCACCGAGGCTGTGCCTCGGAAACCTGCGCGAAAGGTCGCGGGCATATTCCCCTGCGAGAACATAATCCCCCATATCCTCGGCAAGCTCTACACCCTCCCATAAAGCCTCGGCTTCGGCATTGCTGCCCTTGCCCTCCGTAATAGCCTTTTTCAGATAAATACCCGCGTTTTTATAATGCCCCAATTTGCGGTAACAATAAGCGATTCCCAGATTGGCCCAGGACGAATTATACGATTTGTTCTCGATAATTCGATTATAATGCGCAATCGCTTCAGAATACCTGCCCTGACGGCTTACCGCCCTCGCACGATAATATTCCGCGTCGCCGAGATTATATTTCTCGCCCGTGTCAAGATACCGAACTAAATATCTCTCGGCGGATGACCAATTCTTATTGTTAATTGCGGCCTTTCCAGCACGGTATAGGTCTTGTCCGGCAAGTGCGCCCAACCTATCCAACGTTTCGGCGGCAAAAAAACCGAAACGCCCGCTACTTGTAGCGAGAATGGATTTATAAATTTCGACGGCGATAGTCGTATCCCCGGCTAGCGCACTCAATCGACCCCTTAACATCTTCTCGCTCGACGAACTATAATGCCACGGGTATCTATGAACCAACGTGTCGAGGGTTTCCAGAGCCTCGTCGAACCTTTGCGCATCGATAAATAAATCGATTTTTAGGGCGAGAACCTTCTCGTAAAAAACGGACGGAACGACCGAATCTAAAATAGCAATCGCTCGATTAAGGGAATCAACGGCGGCCAGCGCTTTTGCCTGTTCTATCGTGGCATCGACACAAAGTGGGAATGAGGTATCGGGGACGAGGATTTTTAAAATACCAACCGCGTCATAAAACCTGTCTGATTTTTCATAAGCTACCGCAAGTAGATATTGTTCGGATTGTGTCAGGTATCGTCTATTTTCGTAAAGTGTTTCGAGAATCTCAATAACCTCACCCCAGCGATAGCGCGAGGCTCGATTCGCCGCGGCAGAATCCACGCCCGAAATAGGCTCGACCTCTTCTATAAAAGCCATACCCTCTAACAGCACGCTATCGGGTAAAGCAGTCGAAACAACCATCTCTGCGGTTCCGCGATATTCCATACCGCCGGCGCAACCGAGATATATCGCAACGAGCAAAACGAGGACGAAACCGCATATCAAGCGCTTATCCATACGTTCTCCTTGCCGAGAAGCTCTCTGAGCGCTCTGACAAGCTCCCGGTCTCCGGAATTATAAAATTCTGTGCTTATCGCTCTGTATGTATGTTCTTTGCCGACAATGTGGAGTTTTAGCGGGATATCGCCGGGGTATCGTTTTAAAACATCTTTCGATTCGTCGATTTCTTCCGGCGCAATATCGGCGTCCAGCCGGATATGAATACAACCGATGAGCCTTTTCCAGGCTTCACCGAGCGGGATAATTTCGTCCGATACAATCTTCCCTCCGCGATTGTCGATATTATACGAACCTCGAACCAGATACAAAGCGTTTTTCTCGAGAAGTTCCGAGTATTCGGCATAGGTCTCCGGGAAGAAAACAACCTTAATACTACCGGAGAGGTCCTCGATAACGCCATAAGCCATCGGTTTTTTTTGTTTGGTCATTGTTTTTTCGAGGGAGGTCAACATACCGGCGACGGTTACCTGAACCCCCGAACCGAGCGAATCGATATCGGCTATTTTCTGACCTACGAAAGCCTCTATTTCATCTTCATAACGGCTGAGAGGATGCCCCGAAAGATAAAGGCCGAGCGCCTCTTTCTCGCGGCTCAGGGTTTTTTGTCTGGTCCACGGTTCCACTTGTGGTGGTTCGGGATAGATTTCCAGCGACACTTCGGATGCAAACAGGTCGCCGGCGGCTCCGGCCACCTCTTGAGCGCTTTTTTTGGCAGCCCAAGCCAGAGCTTCCGGGATAGTGGCCATTGCCGCGCCGCGTTCGATACCCGTGCTGTCGAAAGCGCCGGCGGCAACCAGCGACTCCAGCGCGCGACGGTTGACGACGCCGAGGTCGACGCGCTCGCAGAAATCGTAAAGGTTATCGAAGCGCCCGCTTTCATCCCGAACAGAGGCAATAGACTCTGCAGCACCCAAACCGACGTTTTTTACCGCGGCAAGTCCGTAACGAATAGCTTCCCCTTCTACGATAAATCCAGCGGAACTGCTATTTACATCCGGCGGGAGTATCTCGATTCCATGCCGACGCGCATCGTCTATCCAATCCGCGATTTTATCGGCATTGTCTATTTCGTTGGTCATATTAGCAGCTGTGAATTCGAGCCTGTGGTGCGCTTTCAAATATGCCGTTTGATATGCGACGACCGAATACGCGACAGAATGCGCTTTATTGAAACCGTATTCCGCGAATTTAGCCATCATATCGAAAACACTTTCTGCGGCGTCGTCCTTAACACCCTTCTTTTTGGCGCCGGCGAGAAAATCCTCCCGAACGGCCATCATCTCGGCATGCTTTTTCTTGCCCATCGCACGCCGAAGAATATCAGCCTGCCCGAGTGAAAACCCCGCCATCGCCTGGGCTATCTGCATAACCTGCTCCTGATAGACGACTATACCGTAAGTCTCCTCTAAAATAGGTTTTATCGATTCGTGAGGATATTCAATCTTTTCGGTTCCGTGCTTGCGTGCAATATAGTTGTCGATAAACTGCATCGGCCCGGGACGGTATAGCGCATTCATCGCAATCATATCTTCGATGCGGTCGGGGTGCAGATTACGCAGGTTCTTCGTCATTCCCTCCGATTCGAACTGGAAAACTCCGAGTGTGTCCCCGTGGGAAAGCATCTCGAACGTCTCTTCATCGTCGAGCGGCGCCTTTTCCACCTCGAGTTTCTCCCCGGTCCTTTCGAAAACCATTCGCTCGGTCTCCGAGATAACAGTCAGCGTTTTCAACCCGAGAAAATCGGTTTTCACGACCCCGATTTCCTCTACGGAAACCCAGTCGTATTGTGTCGTTATCTCGTTTTTATTGGTGCGGAATAACGGCACATAATCGGTGAGAGGCCCGGGGGTGATAACCACACCGGCGGCGTGTTTCCCGGCGTGACGGGGCAAACCTTCGAGTTTCATAGCGTAATCGAGAAGTTTCTTAATATCCGGCTCTTTCTTATAGCGCGAATGTAGGTCGGGGATTTGCTCCAGTGCCGCTTTTATCGAAATACCGTAAGGAACCATTTTCGAGATAGTATCGACGTAATCGTAAGGCATATTTAACACGCGCCCGACATCCTTTATTGCGCCGCGAGCCTTCATATAATTAAAGGTAATTATCTGTGCGACAGAGTCCTCCCCGTATTTATCGCGGACATAATCTATAACCCTATCACGCCCGGCGTCCTCGAAATCGATATCGAAATCCGGCAGAGAGATACGTTCCGGGTTGAGAAACCTCTCGAATAGCAATCCGTATCTGAGGGGGTCGATATTGGTGATACCGAGCGCGTATGCGACAATACTGCTCGCTCCGCTACCGCGTCCGGGGCCGACCCTGACACCACGTTCTCTCGCAGCGTCGGTAAAATCCGCCACTATTGCATAGTAGCTCAGAAAACCCATATCCTTAATAACGGTAAGCTCATATTCGGCCCTTTCGACAATCTTGTCGGTCAATTCCCCGTAACGCCTTTTGAGACCCTCGAAAGTCCTCTTCTTGATATAATCCCAATCGTCCTCGTATTTCTCGGGAATAGGAAATTCTGGAAGATGAGGTTCGCCAGCAGGTAATTCGAATACGATTCTCGACGCTATCTCTCTGGTCTTCTCGAGCGCTTCGGGGTAATCGGCAAAAAGCCGTTCCATCTCATCCGGCGAACGGAAATACATCTCGTTGCTGCTGAATCTAAGCCGGTTTTCCTCGTCGATATGTTTACCCGTCTGCATACACAACAACAAATCGTGGAATTCGTAGTCCTCTGGATGGATATAATGAGCGTCGGTCGTGGCGACCAGCGGAATACCTGTTTCAGACGACAATCCCGCGAGTAGCGGGATTAACTTTTTTTCCTCCTCGAGACCGTGACGCATAATCTCGATATAGACGTTATCCTTGCCGAATATATCGACAAGCTCGCCGAGAGCCTCTTTTGCGCCGTCTGGATTATTACGCAGGAGTTTATAGGGAACCTCCCCCTTAAGACAGGCGGTAGAAGCGATAAGACCTTCCGAATGCGCGGCCAAAAACTCTTTATCTACACGAGGTTTGTAATAGAAACCATCGAGAAAACCAGCGCTGGATATTTTCAGAAGATTGTTGTAGCCCTTTTCGTTCCTGACAAGCAGAAGTAGATGATATCCGGCGGGCGGAGCGCCTTCGACAGGCTTTTTATCGTGCATATCACCGGGAGCTATATAGGCCTCCTGTCCGATAATCGGTTTTATACCGGCGGCAATACAAGCTTTGTAAAAAGGGACCGTCCCGAACATAGCGCCATGGTCGGTAATCGCCAGAGCGTTCATATCGTATTCGGCAGCGAGTTCGACCAGTTCGTCGATACGACAAGCGCCGTCGAGAAGTGAATACTCGGTGTGATTGTGCAGAGAAACGTATGGTTTGTCCATCTTGTTGCCCCCAAATACGGTTTGCGGGTTCGGGCGATAGGTTGTAAGCTATTAGCTATAAGAGATTAACTACCAGCGTTATTCCACCCGCTCGATTCGAAGTTATATAGGTCGTCCCTATTACCCCAATCGAACCGATTTATAATTAACTAACAAAAAAGCAAACCGATAATAGCCGCTATCGCGCAATAGGGTGCGAACGCCCAGAATTTGCCTGCACTTAAAACGCCGATTGTGAATTTCAGCGAGAAAAAGCCGACCAGAGCCGATACCGCTGTCCCGATTAGAAACGCGGGTTTCAGGTCGCTGGTGTGCTCGATTATTTCGAAAATGACCGCGCCAAATATCGCCGGTATGGCTAAATTAAAACTAAACCTCGCGGCGTCTTTGC
>QNEE01000039.1 GCA_003645085.1 bacterium
GTCTCGGTGAGGGCTTCTCCTCGCGCGCTATTATCTCCAGCCGTTCTACGGAAAGACCTCGACGCACGGCCAGTTTCGCGAGACGAATCATTCTATCCTCATTGCCCGCTGCAAGAATAGCTCTCGCGTGTCCCGCGGATAATTTCCCGTTACGAATAAGCTCCTTTACCGGTTCGGGCAAAGTCAAAAGCCTGAGGGCGTTCGCCACAACCGGGCGCGACTTTCCGACTCTTTTCGATATCTCCTCCTGAGTTAAGCCGAACTGGTCTATCAGATGTCGGTAGGCCTCGGCCTCCTCGAGAGCGTTCAGGTCCTCGCGTTGCAGGTTTTCCACAAGACTGAAGAAGAAAAGAACGGTCGGGTCCTTTTCGGTTAAAACGAGTGCAGGAACCCTTTTTAAGCCTGCCATCTCGGAAGCGCGGAGTCGCCGTTCCCCGACAACCAATTCGAATCCGTTTTCGACTCGATGAACAAGTATAGGCTGGAGAACTCCTTGAGCCTTTATCGAATTCGCGAGTGATTTCAACGATTCCTTGTCGAAACTTTTTCTCGGTTGCTCGGGATTCGGCCGGATTTCCTCGATAGGTATCTGGAGTATCTCCTCACCAGAAAGAATCTCCGCGACCGAGCCCGGCAGAAGGGCCTCAAGCCCTCGACCCAGCGCTTGTCTTTTCGCCATTTAGTATCTCCTTTGCCAGCTCGAGGTAGTTGTTTGCCCCGGTCGAGCCGATATCGTAAAGCAATACCGGTTTACCGAAGCTCGGGGCCTCGGAAAGCCGCACGTTCCGCATAATTATACTCTTGTAGACCGTTTTCCCGAAATAGCTACGGGCTTCTTCGGCAACCTGTTTGGACAGATTTAGCCGCTTGTCGAACATCGTCAGCAAAACGCCCTCGACCTTAAGTTCGGGATTAAGCTCTTTCTGCACTAACCTGAGCGTTGTTAAAAGCTGGCCGAGACCCTCGAGAGCGTAATACTCGCATTGTATCGGTATTATTACCGAATTCGCAGCGGTAAGCGAATTGAGCGTCAAAAGCCCCAGGCTCGGCGGACAATCGATTATTATAAAATCGAAATCGTTACATATCGGCGCTATCGCTTCGCGAAGCCGGTATTCCCGTTTTGGGTTATCCACAAGTTCGACCTGAGCGCCGACAAGCCGTATATGACTCGGGAGAACGGATAGATGTTCGAGACCGTCGTATTTTTGCACTGTTTGCCTTGCTTCGGCGGTGCCCAAAAGAACCTCGTAAATACAGGGGGTATGTGTCCCGACTTTTATCCCGAACCCGCTTCCCGCATTTGCTTGAGGGTCCATATCTATAAGAAGAACCTTGTTTTCCGCTGCCGCCAGGGACGCAGTGAGATTCACTGCCGTAGTAGTTTTGCCGACGCCGCCTTTCTGGTTTGCTATGGCAATTATTTTACCCAATAAAATCCCTGACCGTAATGTAATTGCGTTCCACGAATTTCCTATTTTATAGATTATTTATAATAAACTACCACAGTATCAAAATCAAGGTATTTTTCAGAGGAGTTTGTCGGATGAAAAATATAATATCCGCGCGATAACTTCAAAAAACAATAAACATAAAAAACCGTCCGACCGAAAATAAAACCCACGACTTCAAGCGTGGGTTTATAGCGAAGATGGCGTTAAAACCGTCTTATTGGCATACAATGACGTTAAGGTTTATCGATAGCGCGTTTTTGCAAGTGTGTGGAATATATTTAGTTATTGTGGGATTCCGCTATTTAATTAGCAACGGCGCTAATACGAGGCTCACCACGCTCATCAATTTGATAAGTATATTCATCGACGGCCCGGCGGTATCTTTAAATGGGTCGCCGACTGTGTCGCCCACGACAGCGGCCGCGTGAGAAGCGGAGCCTTTTCCGCCCATATGTCCTTCCTCGATGAACTTTTTCGCGTTATCCCACGCGCCGCCGGCGTTAGCCATAAAGAGCGCCAACAAAACGCCGGATACCATTGCACCGGCGAGCATCCCACCGAGAGCCTCGGCGCCCAGAATAAATCCGACCAGAATTGGGGCGAGTATCGCCGTAATTCCGGGAGCAATCATCTCGCGTAACGCCGCTTTTGTAGAGATATCGATACACCTCTCTATATCCGGTTCGGCGTCGCCCGAACGTAAACCTGCAATCTCGTTGAACTGGCGACGGACTTCACGCACCATTTGAAAAGCCGCTTTACCAACGCTTCGCAATGTCAAACTGGCGAAAAAGTAAGGTATCCCGCCGCCTAAAAGGAACCCGATTACGACCAGCGGTTTAGTAAGACTTATTACATTGAGGCCTGACGCTTGAGAGTAAGCGGAGAAGAGCGCCAGTGCCGTCAACGCCGCGCTCCCTATCGCGAACCCCTTGCCCATAGCCGCTGTTGTATTTCCGAGAGCATCGAGACCGTCGGTGATTTTTCGCACCTCCGGGCCGAGACCGGCCATTTCCGTGATACCGCCGGCGTTGTCGGCCACAGGGCCGTAAGCATCGACACTCATAGTGATTCCAACAGTAGCGAGCATACCGACTGCGGCGATACCGATACCATATAAACCAGAGAAATAATAACTAACATAGATGGCTATGCCGAGGGCCACTATCGGTAACGCTGTCGACTCCATCCCTATCGCTATCCCGGTTATAATGTTGGTTGCGGGACCGGTTTCACTCGACTTCGCGATGCTCCTTATGGGGCTTTTGCTGGTATAGAATTCCGCTATATACCCAATCGCCATTCCGACAAGCGTCCCGGCGAGTATCGACCAGAGGACATTCCAGTGCAATTGGAGAAGATTAATCGCTAGCGCGACTCCGCCGAATAGTAGCAAATTCGCTATATAAGTGCTATAGCGCAAAGCCGCCGCCGGAGATATTCTTTCGATTATTCTCAAAACTATTATCCCCAGAACGCTCGCAACGAGACCTATCGAGACCACTATCAGCGGAAAGAACATATAGATTAACCTGTTTGAGGCGATAGCGCCTATTACCGAGGTCGCTCCGGATAGTCTTGCTACCGAGGGAACCGCGGCGGTAGCGGCTATCGATATCGTCGCGATTATCGCCCCGACGTAGCTCTCGAATATATCCGCACCCATACCGGCGACGTCGCCGACATTGTCGCCCACGTTATCGGCGATTGTAGCCGGATTGCGCGGGTCGTCTTCGGGGATGTTCTCTTCGACCTTCCCAACAAGGTCGGCTCCGACATCGGCGGTTTTTGTATAGATACCGCCGGCGACACGAGCGAAAAGCGCAATCGAGCTTGCACCCATAGCGAAACCATTAATTATAGCCGATGTTTTAGGGTCCTTCCCGAAAACCATAAACAGAATGCCGACACCCAGTAATCCCAGAGAGGCGACCGAAAGGCCCATTACGCTGCCCCCTAAAAAAGCTATTCGTAACGCCAGGCCCTGACCGCTATTCTTCGCAGCCCAACTCGTGCGGCTATTTGCCTTGGTTGCCGCGGTCATACCGAGGAAACCCGCGAGCATACTACACAAAGCGCCGGCGAGAAAAGCGATAGCCGTATATATTCCGAGATGCTCTACCCCTTTGCCTTTAAGGAAGATAGCGAGAAGTGCGAATACTGCGACGATAAAGAATAGCAAAGCGGTATATTCTCTTCGGAGAAACACCCGTGCGCCTTTCTCTATCCGTCTTCTGATTTGCTGCATTTTTTCGTTTCCGGCGGGACGTTTGAGAACGTAAAGGTAGATTAAACCGGCAAGAACCAGTCCGATGAGACCTAATATCGGTGGGTAAATCATAGTGTCTCCTTGATAGCCAAATATAGCTGGTCTAATGAGTTATTCGTTTTTTGCATTATATATATTCATCGCTATATCGATATTCTCTAAAACTGCGGTTTCGGCGGCGTCGGCGGCGCGGGCGATTATATCTTCGAGTTCTTCTCGCTCGGCTCGGGAAAAAGGCGAAAGCACATATTCCGCCGGGTCCAGATTTGCCGGTGGCGTTCCTATTCCGATTCTAAGGCGCGGGAAATCCTCGGTTTCTATACGTTCGATAACGCTGTTCAATCCATTATGACTGCCAGCAGAACCCGTTTTTCTTATTCGGATTTGCCCGAAAGGTAGCTCGAAATCGTCCACAATAATAAGAATGTCGCCAGAAGTAAGCTCTTCGTTATCGAGAACCTGTTTTACCGCGATACCGGAACGGTTCATATAGGTTGTAGGTTTGACCAAAAGCGCGTTTCCCCGTCCGGGTCCCATATTCATTCTGCCGATGTAAAACGAGCCTTTTCCCGGTTTGATTTTACATTTTCTGCGCCGGGCGAGTTCGTCGATAACCATAAAACCTATATTATGGCGTGTTTCAATGTAATCCTCGCCCGGATTACCGAGTCCTATTATGCAACTAATACTCAAGGTTGTCGGATAATAAAAACGGATTAGAATGATTGTCAAGTTAAAACACGCGCAAAAAGAAAAGCGAGCCAATCAATTCGATTAGCCCGCTTTGTTATCTTAGCCAGCGAATAGATTATTTAACCAGAACTACCCTTGTCTTAATCTGGCAGTCGTCCAGTTTAAGGACGGCGAAATAAATACCGTTCGGGACGTTTCCGCCGCTTGCGGATTTAGCGTCCCATATCGCGCTGTAATATCCCGGAGCAACATACTGGTCGGCAAGCGTAATTACTGCACGACCCGTAATATCGAACAGAGTTAATTCGGCGTGGCCAGGTCTGTCTATAGCTAGCTCGAGTTTACAGGTGGAGTTGAACGGATTCGGCGCGGCGGATAGAGCCGGTTCGGTCGGCAATTCCGGTTTGCCACTTTCTTTAACGAGCGTGAAATCGGTTCCGAGCAGGAAATTCACGATTGCCACCAGGACGTGTTGTCTCGTCGAAGGCGTAAGATTATCCACCATAGCGCCGATATAAACGCTCGACAACACGGTGCGCCAGCTAAACATCTCGCGGTAGAGCATCCTAAGATTGCTGACCTCCGGCGGCGGGTCATCCTGAGAGAACATCGCCCAGGAGCTCCCCTCCGCTATCGAATCGATATCCCATTCATCGATATAGTTATCGGCGAGGGTCTGGTATCTATAGCCTACGTCGACTACGCCCTCTGTAAAGAACGTGGTGTTTTCACCGAGAAGAGACACGACGTTACCGGTCGACGATGCGTTGCCATCGGCGACAAAACGCGCCCCGAACAGATTAAATAACCTTCTACGCACCGCGGGCGAAATCTCCTGTCCGTATTCGTAGCCGAAATCCGCGCCCTCGACATAGGCTCTTCCGCCGGATGCTATGTATGAAGCCAATTTGTTAATACTCTGGTTATTCGGTATATCGTCGTCACCGTCGTAGACTCCGCCAATAAAGAACACCGCGCGATATGCATAAAGGTCGTAAGTATTGATATTCGCATCCTGCGTAGTAACGGCGACATCGAGTAGTGAGCTTAAACGATTCTGGAGGAAAACTGCTTCGTCGGTCGCGCCGCCGTCGGCGAGCATAGCCCCGTTATCGAAATCCCAGATAAGGATATCCGGCGTTACCGAATCCGGATTAACCCAGACCATTACCGGGCCTTCCGGTTCGCTTTCACCTTCGAAATAGACAGCCGTTACTTTATAATTATAAGGTAAGTAGTTCGTAAGTTCCCATTCGACAAATTGGGTATATGGCTCCGGAACATAACCGACCAGTGTATCGTCGGTAAATAACCGTTCACGATATACATTGTAGCCGAGCAGCGTAGCGGAAGACTCCTCCGGCGGGTCCCAGGTTAGCACCGCTCGTTGGTCGTAACCGCCGAAACCGTCGAGGTTGCGCGGAGGATACAAACCGGATTCCAGCACAAGGGTGGCATCGAGTGTGTCCTCCGCCTGTTCGAGGGTGAACGCCGTGTCCAGCGTAATATAACCGTCGTGGCTTATGGATATGTCGTAGATACCATAAGGAATATCGCCGAAAACATATCGTCCGGGGAAATTCGTATACGACGTCGCCGTAGTCGGCCCCGTTATTTCGACCATCGTTCCAGACAAATTCGGCGGGTCGTCCTCCAGGTCGATTTTTCCCACAAGCCTGCCGATTTTACGGTAAAGCAAGAAATTCTCGATTTCCGTAGGCTCATCTACAACGATATTCCGGGTTTCCGGGTCGTAAAACCTTTTGGAAGCCGTCAGGCTATACTCGCCGTAAGGAACATCGTAGAAAGCGTAATATCCCGTAGTATCGGCATAGACTGTATCCTCGAAAAGAACGACCATCGCGCCCTCCGGGTCGGCGTCGTCGTCGAGCGATATAACCCCGCAAACAGTTGCGGCCGGCGGAACAATCGGGACGAGATAAGGATTATAGATTTCGTCGGAATCGAAAATGATTTCGGTCGTGTCGGAGATATAATCTTCCAGAGAAGTAATTACGGTCAGCGTTCCCGGAGGAATATCGCAAATCTCGTAGTATCCTGTGCTGTCGGATATTGCCGATGTATCTTCGATATCAAGAATAACGATTTCGGCGCCTTCGAGAACGCCGTCACCATCGGCGTAGACCGTTCCGGCGAGGCAATATGTCGGCGGAACACCGCGAGTGAAATGAATGAGCAGATTGCCCGGCGTGGTAATATCGATGCGGTCGAAAGTGCGCATATTCTCCCAGACCGTGTCGACTGTTGCTACCCACGCGATATAAAAACTGCCGTCCTCGGGCAAACCGGTCGGGTCCCAATAAATCCAGTTAACCGTTCCGCCCTCCGGAGAGATACGGAAAACCATAGCCGACCATAGGATGTCGTCGTCTTCCGACGAGCGAATATCGCGGGCGAGCTGGTTCCAGAAAGTATCCGCCGTTTCGAAATAACCGTAGGGAATATCGCCCGGAGGCGGCGGTGGCATCTGTTGGTCGAGACCGTAATCGAAAAAGTCCGTGCCTTCGGGGTCCGCACCGAAAAAGAGCGTGAAATGCCGCAGCGGTTCACCCGGTTCCGATGTCCACACGGTTAAAGATTCCATCCAGGTCGGAGTAAGGAAATAGCCGGTAGTGAAGTTCCACTCGTAGTTTGTGGTATTGGCTGGGTCTGCGAGGTCGCTTATGGAAACCTCGACGGGGATTGTCGTGAGCGGGTCGAAATCGGCAGTCGGGATGAACTCTACATAGGTTGTTCCACCAGATGCCGTAACGAGTAACCTCGAAGTAACGTCTTCCAGATTGACACTCATCGTTATGGAGGACTCGTCCACACCGCTTTCTTCGTCGATTGCCGCGAATTTAATATGCGTAGAAACCGCGACTCCGGTCTCACCGTTGCCTGGGTCGGTATAAACTATACGCGGGCCGGCCGTGTCGCCGGACGGACTGACCATTTTAATCCAGGCCTGCCTTCCGGGGCCGAATTCGATAAAGTTTATCGTCCGCATATCCTCCCAATCGTCATCCTCGGGGAAATAGGGAGGAAACGTCGTCGCGATATAGGCGTCCTTATCGGCGGGGAGTTCGCCGATTTCCCATCTCAGCCCGGTAGTAACATCGACATTGCCGAACCAGACATTCCATGTGTCGAGAATATTGCCCGAATCGTGGATGTCACGCGACAACATCGTATACAACGGATACGACGGGTCGTCCAGAGGGAAATACGAATAGAAAGTCGCGGGTGGCGCCACTGGGAAGACAACATCCAATCCCATATCGAAACCGGAAGAAGCCGCCGGGTCGGCACCGAGAGAGATAACCATCTCGCTTGTATCAGACATAAGGTCGATTGTGTAAGCCGTCAGGGGTAATTCCCAAAGCACCGGTGCAATGGCGTGCCCGGTGCGGAAAGCGATTATATCCGTTACCTCGTGCGGCGGCGCGGCGTTGTCCGATGCCCCGGCGATAACGGATATCCAGGTTTCCCCCGGAAGCGGCGCGACAGGTTCATAATTAACACGGTAACCGCCGCTGATTGCGGTCAATTCGAGTTCCGAGGATACGTCAGCCCCGTTGACTGTCATAGTTATCGACGCCGGGTTAACGCCGGAACCGGCATCCGTTACCTCGAATCTTATCGCAGTGGTAACTGGAACCCCCGTAGCGCCGTCGACGGGATACCAATTCGAGATGACCGGGTCGTCCTCGGGCAAATAACCATCCGGGGTGTGGACGATATCCAGCACCTGTCCGGGCCAGAAACTCACAGACGATTCACCTTTCATATTTATCCAGTCGGCGACCTGCATTCCCTGGGAGTGAGCGCCGATGAAAAAATCGCCGGTCGGAAGCAGAATCGGGTTCCACTCGCCGGTCAGCGGCGATTCGGTCGACGACAGGACCGCTACCCAAAGAGCGCTATCGCCGTCGTCGGGACGGATATCGTCGTAGAGCATCGTTATGTATGGATTGGCCGGGTCGTCAAGGTCGAAATAGGCGTAGGGCCCGGAAGGCGGCGGCAGCGCCAATATATCGTCGAGCGTGTCCAGACCGTCGAGAGCGTAAACCGACCGACCGAAGGTCAAAACAAAATCCGACGAACCGGATGTCAGTGTGATTTCGGCTTCCCACGGTTCCGCGAAACTCGAGAGTGTGAGAGCGATAACAACGAGCATTGCGTAAATTATTTTCCGTTTCATATTACCCCTTTCGTAAGGGTTGTATTATCTAAAACTTGTTTTATCACATTTAATATCAAAATAGGGAGTCCCCTTGTTTGGGAACTCCCCGAATACGCGCTATTTGAGAAGAACCATTCTCCTCGTTACGCTGCCGGCATCGGTAGTCAGTTTGTAGAAATATATCCCGCTTTCTACCGGGTAGCCCTCGGTATCGGTGCCGTCCCAGACTACCTTGTGATAGCCATCTTTTAACGGCCCGGAGCCGAGCGTAGTTACTTTATGGCCCATCATATCATAGACCGACAGGTCGGCCTCGGCCGGTTTCGACAACTCGAACAGTATCTCTGTCGCCGCGTTGAACGGGTTCGGGAAATTGCCGAACAGAGTCATCTCGCCCGGCAGAGAAATAGCTTTTTCGTCGATTATATCGAACCAGGGCCAGAACTCGCAAATTATATCCAGCAATATCCCTGAAGCTGTTCCGGCGGGAATATCTATAATCGAGGCCAGATAGGTGCTCGTAACGTAGGTTTTATAGACAGCCGGCGCGGTCGCCGGGTTCCACACCCCACGACCCGTGCTCAGATGCGGTGGAGGCGGCGGCGAGCTAATCTGAGAATTGAGGACGGTGAATGCGCCGCCAGCGTGCTCGAACTCGTCGACATCGAAGTCCGAGATATGGCCGAACATATAATCGACATCGAAACCGGGCGAGAAAAGCGGCCCGGAACCCTCGAGCGTCATAACATTACCCGTATCGAGAGACGCGACGCCCTGGTCGTAATAGGTTACCCCTAACAGGCTGAATAGCGAGTCGTATGGGTTATCCGCGGGAGTGGCGCCATCGCTGGAAAGTATTTCCATAGCGTCCGGGCCCTCGATAAATAGGTTTCCGCCTTTCATCAGGAAATCGTAGATTTTATGCCATTCGGCGACGCGCGGTCTCGGCCCGAGCCAGCCAGAATTCGAAAGCGGATTCCACTCGATTATCACGAGGTTATATAGCGTCGTATCGTCGTCAGTTAGTTCTATAACATACAACCGCTCGTGCTCGCCGGTAATTGCGACGGAGTCGCCGGAGATTCCGTGGCCAGCAAGCAGTTCGACGAGCGTATCGGTCGGGTCCCACGCCCATCCTAGCGAGTCCTCGATATTCCAGCCGCCCGCCCAGTCGATAATAAGAACCTCGGTCGGGTCGGGGCTGTCGTCGGTGAAACCTGCAGAGACGTTCGACAAAGAACTCACTCCGCCGGGATAGACGGCAACCATACCGTAGTAATAGGTGGTTCCGGGCGTAATCGCGGTATCGACATAACCGAAGACCGTATCGTCGAATTCCGCCACAAACGTCGCAGCCGTCGTATCGCTAAACGGAGTCGTCGATTTATAAAGCCTGTATGCAGTCGCGTCTTCCATAGGCCGCATAAGACCGCGGGAAGGACGATAGCCTTCTGGAGCGTGGATAGCCTCGCGCGGCAGGCGAACCGTCGGAACCGTATCGGGGTCTCTGTGCTTAAGGACTTTTGTCTGCTGAAGTCTTTCCGCCATCGGTTCGATAGGTTCTGGTCTCGCGCGTGCGCCATCGACGACGAAGCACTCGATAGCGTAGTCTATATCACATTCGTCGACATATTCGGCGCGCCACGCCCAGACGTCGTCGGTAGCATAATGTATCCAGGTCAGGCTGTCGGGGGTAGTATAATCCTGCCTGACGAAGATACAATTCGGATAGTCGGTCTCGTCTATCCATCCGACAAAGAATACATCCGTCCCCACAGTAACCGGCGGGTCGATTTCTATCTCATACCACTCGAAATTGACGGCGCTGGGGAAAGTAACAGAAATAGGAGTAACCAAGTCGGCGCCCGGACCGCCGGAGTCGGGGTCTTCCGCCCAAACGTGGAAATTGGTTGTAATACCGCCCATAATAGTAGCGATATCGAATCTGATTTTAGTAAGCTGCGCGCCGGCGCCCGGTCCCACAAACGGCATCGCGAAACCGCCGTTCGCCCAGCCATAGGGGGAATACCATACATACGGGTCCCAATAACCGCAGGACATATTCCCGCCCGTGTGAGAAAGCAGAACCGTATCGCCTTGCATAGGAACGTCCCAGCTAACGTAGATAAAGTCCGGATAGCAGGGCCTGTTGGTCGCCTGCACGTTGGAGGGCGGATTGTAGCCAGGCGCGATAATAGTATCGAGTTCGCGGTTTAAGGTTATATCCGAAGTTACATCGAGTGTCGTATCGAAAGCCTCGAAACCAGTGTGCGTAGCGCTGAAATTCAACGAACTGCCGTCGGGGATGTCCGCAAAACTGAAAGCCCCGGAAGTGCTCGTCGTTACGGTATCGTTGTATGTCAGGCCGCTGAGAATAATCTCTGTTCCGGAATGGTCCGTTTCACCCTGAAGTGTAATAGCGCCGTCCACCGTCCAGAAAGTAGTCAGAGGGAATAAATAGAAATCGATATCCGTCGTGTCGCCGGTGAACGAGAAAGAAGCTGTATCGGGAGCGAAACCGGAATAGGATGCTACTACCTCGACAGTTCCGAACGGAACGGACTCGAGCATATAATCACCCGCAGTATCGGTTGTATCGCAAATAGCCGAACCAGTCTCGGTAACGATAACACCAGAATGGTCTGTCATACCGTCGAGAGTAACAGTCCCGGAAATCGAACCGCACGAAGGAAGCAGGGCGAAATTAAGCGTCGTGTCGCTGGAGAGAATAAGTTCGAGAGAATCCGGGTAATAGCAATCGTGATATACCCGAACCATAAGGGTCCCTTCCGGGACGTCGCAAATCTCGAAATATCCCGCCGAATCGGTAGTATCGTGGAAGGCCTCGACCAGCACGAAAGTATTCGACCAGTCGGTTACGCCGGCCAGACTCACCGTTCCGGCGACGCAATGCGTAGGAGTCCCGCATCCGCCAGTCGTGAACGAGGAGGTGTCGCAAGCGCTGTTCCCGCCCGTATCGGCGGCGCAAACTATACTGTATATTGTCGAGCAAGGCGGAAGCGTAATCATACCGCCGGTGCTCACGCAAAGGCGGACTCCGTCGGTTATCGGGGTAATATCGAAGAACATACTCGGAACGTCGATGCCGGCGACGTTTAGCGTTATCGACGACTCATCGATTGGCGACATAGCGTCCATAATATCCACACAGAACATACTCGTAGTCTCGGGGACATCCACCGCGCCGTCCGGCGGTTGCCAGTTCGTAAAATACGGCGGCATCGAATCGACATCGGGCACAGTGAACGTATAGCGCATTTTGAACCAATAGGCACCTGCCATAGCCGCCACAGAAGAACCCGTCGACATATCCGTCGCGGTGCCCCAATCGGGGTCTGTTCCGACGAAGGTCGATGCTACAAGGAAAGTCCCATGAGTCGGGACATCGCCCGGGTCCCATGTTAGATATATCGAATCGGTCGGAGAAGCACCACTCCACCATAAAGTCCATACGATAGTATCCGCAGTAGAACTACGTCCGTCGATAGAGAGTTTATCGATATACGGATAAGCAGGGTCTTCGAGTATAAAATATGTGCAAAGCCCGGAGGGTGGACAGGGTGGGTGCGGCACATCGACCTCGAAACTGTCCGGTCCGACAATTACGGTAGAATCATACATATCGGAGCCATAAACACTCGTTTTCGCTATAAGTGCCTGCGTCGAATCAGGATGGCGATAGATAGAAAGCGGAAGTTCCCATTCCTGCGCCGTGATACTTAAGGCGAGAATAACCAGCCCCAGAGCTAACAAAATGTGGTTTTTGCGCATTGTTCCTCCTGATTAAGTTAAGTTTTAACAGTTCTGTGCAATCACGCTCATTTATATAAAGTTAAACCTGATTAATGAAATGTCAAGAAATAATTGCTTCGATAGTTATATCAAAAAACCCGAGATAATAAATAGACTTAGTAAAAAGTCCGTGAATTCAAGTTATATCTTTGCTTTAATCGTTTAATCGCCGGTCTTTAGTTCATTAGCGAAAAGGTGTGATGTTATTTCAAATACACGATTCTCGCCGCCGTATTCGTTCCTTATACACGGACATGGAATATACCGGAGCCGATTGATTCGTCGGGACGCCACCGGAATGTGCCGGAGGCGAACATGCTCGATGGCTTCGCCGATTCGCTTCCCTCTGCGGAGATTTCCGTAACATTCCGCCCGTTTATGTCGAATATTTCCACCTTAGGAATTTGATTAATCAAACACCTACAATCAATAGCAATCGTAACCGCGCTATTAAACGGATTCGGGAACGCCGAGATAGAGACAGCAGCGGGCGTTGCAATATTCCGTTCAGCGACCTCTGTCGCGCCGTCCCAGCCGGCGAGACGCGCCATCATCCACCAGAGGGCATTGCCCTTGTTTTCGCAGCTTTCATAGGTCGTGTGGCCAGCCTCGTCGCCGTAATAGTGCGGGTGCTCCGCCGGGAAAACGTGAGTGTCGTAGGTTTCGGTGTGCTGAGAACCGGCGAACCAGGCGTCGAGGTCGGCGAAATCGAAAAGGACTTTATCGTTGGTGATGCAGTAGTCGCGTATCTCCTCGTTTCGCTGGTAGCGATTCCAGCCCTCCCAGTCGACCGATTGTGCGTTGCAGGTCATATAGATGAACGTAACGCCGGGGAATTCGGTCTCCAGTGCCGAGATACTGTCCAGATAGGCCGCGACATAGGCGACGTCCTCGTAATAAAGCTGGCAGCACCACGACCACATCGAGTAGTTTATTGTCGGATTGTGATTTAACACATCTCGCGTTAGGTTCATCCCGGATGCCGTTTGCCAGTAAAGTTCGGGAGTTATGTAATCGTCGGTTTCCTGGCCATCGAATATGCAGAACGCGCCGGGAGTGGTCGGAAGGCTGCACCAGCCGCACTCGTGATTGTAGAACGTGTCGCCGGTTTCGATAATATCGAGGCCTTCGGTTAGCTGGCTGCCGTGCGAGGTGTGCGCGTAATGCAGTCTGCAATTGGCTTTGACCGAATCTATCCAAGCAAGTGGGACAGTCGAGAGGTCGTTGCAGGTGTGGTCGATAATTAGCGGGCAGGATTGGGCGATAATCGCGGATGCGGCCACGATAAAAACGAGGATTAATAATATGGGTCTAATCGAAGTTGCGGATTTCATATATCGCCTTTCGTGTAGTGGCGTGCCACTGTGCGCGCCCGTTTCCCAATAAACGATTGTCGTTATTCGAAGACGGGCAGACACGGAGGTCTGCCACTACTATCACGGTGTGAAATCTATTTTAAAAGTGCCCACGTTCAATGTGTGCGCGCCGGGGTAGAGCATATCCAGCTTTCCGGCGACGCCTATATTTTGGTTCAGGTTCAGTTTTCCCGATGGTTTGTTGATGTTCAGATTGTAAAAATTCGACTGGCCGGTGCCGCTTATCGACTGGTCGGCGGCATCGACGAATACGACTGTGCTCGATGCGCCGTTCAGGACGCCGTCGTTAAGCCAGTTGCCGTGAACTGTCAATGTCCCGCTCCCGCCGTTGACAATCCCGCCGGTCTCGATTGTGATATCGGCGCATACCGCGGCAGCGGAGATAGTCGGGTCGAACGGCGTAGTTGCCGAGTTGGGTATTGTTACATCGACGCTCGACGTCGGCACGGTGCCGTCGCCCCAGTTGCCGCCGGTGTTCCAGTCGGTGCTGATAACACCAATCCACGAGCCTGCCGTTCCGCCGCCGCCGGTGTAATCGACCACGATATACGGTTCGTTTCCGGTGTCCTGCGAGCCGTAAAAGGCCGCTTCGTATTGCGAACCCAGTTCGACGGTCTCCTTGAATCCCACCGAGAACCAATCGATACCGCCGTTGACCGCGGTAAGGAGGTCGGCGTCGGCGCTTGCCCCGAGGTCGATATTATACCATCCGTTGTAGCTGACACTTAGAGAGCCGACATATAAAGTATGCGCACCGATGTCGCTGAATACGGTCATCGGGCTGCCGGAAAGCGTCGAGGGCTGGACATCCATCTCATAAAGGTTAAGCGACAGCGCGCCCATACCCTGCACGTTGAAGTCCCAACAGTTGACGTGGAGGACGAGGTTGTCCACGCTCGTTATTCCGTCCGGGATGCTCGACGTAATGAACTCCGACCAGCCGCGTTCGTAAATCCAGAAGCCCATAACGTCCGCCGAACCGACGTATATCTTGCCGCCGTAGCTCGATAAAGCTCCCTGATACGTAACGCCGATGAGGTCGCTGTTCTCGATAAAGCCGGTGCCGTTTATATGGAGGGAGTAGATGGTCGTTGTCGGGTCGATAACGACGGGGAAATCGCGGTCGGCGTCGGAGAGCCATTCGAGCGGGACATCGACAGATACTCGATAGCGATTGCCGTCGGTTTCTACCCGATATGTCGCGGTTCGCGGCTGTTCTTCGGAGAATCGATTCGGCAGGAGAGCCTCTGTCGCGTTACTCATTTCATAAACCCGAGGGACAGGGAAAGCATAAGCGGGATTGCCGTCGGCATCGATAACGAACAACGACGCGTCGGTATTCATTCCGTTTTTAACCGGTTTGCCGTTCGCGTGAATAGCCCAGCCTTCGGGAAGTTCGATATATTCGGAGAATGCGAGAAAGCCGGTTTTACCGACAACCTCTTCGGGCAGAGAATTCAGTATGATATTCTGTTTGAGTAAATCCGCGTCGATAACGAACTCGCAAGCCGCCGACTCGAATGCGTTGTATGCAATCCGGTTACCGTTAGTCGCGGCGGTAGACGCATTGACCGTCTCGATAGTCTCCTCGGCACCGTCTTCGTCTATCCAGATTATCGTCGGTTCGAGCCAGATGTTAATCGCGCCGGACTCCGAATCGAGCCTTATTCCGTAAGGCGTGGCGCTATTTTCGGGGAAAAAGCTTTTGAGATTGTTGGTCGTGTTCTCGAAAGCGAATTCCTCGCCTTGCGAAGGGAGTATTTCGCGGTCGATATCCTGCCAACGGCCGGAATCGTCTCGATAATGCAGCGAGCCGCGACGGATAGCGGCTTTAAAACTGCCGTCCGGTTGGCGGAAATGTTTTGAGAATCTGTCCCGTTTGCCGATGATTTCGTTCTGCTGGTCGATATCGGGGAATACGTCGGCGTCCCAGACGAGCCTTTCGGCGAGAGATACACCCGAAAGAAAAAGCCACAGGCCGGACACGAGCAGGATAAAACGTATTAGTTTCAATCTCATAATAAACTCCTACTCGGTAGGCCGGCGCAGCGACGACTTCGTGTTCGGCGTGCGTTGTTCGTCGTTGTATTTCGCGCCGGAGTCTATGTCGATGAATGTGCTTGTCGGCTGCGTTCTGCGATTGGTTTCTTCCTGCGTCATTTCGCGGAAATCGTTGCGAACGCCGGAAAGCCGATAAGAGAACGGAATATCGCCCGTATTATCGGTCGAGCCGACTATAAGTCTCGTGCCGTCGATTTTTGCGAACAGGTTCGCGGGAGCCTGCGGTGTTACGAACGGGATAATCGTCGACGGGGCGATTGCGTTGTAGAAGAGCCACAGGTCGCTCGCCTCGTCCTGTTGCGCAAGGTCGATTTCAAAATAGCCCTGCGCGTCGAGTCTAGCCTGACCGACGACCTCGGTGCGCTGACCGACCATATCGAGCGACCAGGTTCGATAAAGTTTGCCGCCGATTTTGAGGCACGGGTCGATTGTGTTCGCGGAAAGCTCGTCGACCTGCTCTATTCTCGCGCCGCCCATATCGAGGTCGCCGTCGAACTCGATACGGAAAGTCGGTGAGATTATCGGGTGGATGAACGTCGTCGAATCAACCCAGGCACCGTTAGCGTCATTCTCGACATAACGCCCGTCGAGGTCCTGATTGAGCGCGGACAGACCGGAGCGGAACAGAGTTAATATCCCATTAGTCGTATTAAACGCCGTCGCATTGACGTAGTTGTTCTCTCCGCCGCCGGTCGGAGCCGCTGGCTGCCACGCCGAGCCTGTCCAGGTCAAAACGTCGAGCGCCGCCGCGCCCTGCTGAGCGATATCGAGCGGGTCGCCGGGGGAGCCGTCACCGGTAAGACGGGGGGTAACATCGACAGTCCCGCCGCCGGCGGTCTCAGAATAAATCGACCGGTGGGCGTAAGCCACCGCCGCGAGCTTTTCACGGGGCGATAATATTTCGTCCGTCGCATCGGTAACATCGCCGTCGTCGTTCTGGTCGATTTTCATCTCGAGATAATAAGGGTCGTCGAACGGAATATCGAGCGGGTGCATTACGCCGAACTGGACATCGAAAAGACCCTTAACGATATTTACCGAAAGAGTTTCCGCCCAGAGA
>QNEE01000040.1 GCA_003645085.1 bacterium
AACAGGGCATCCGGCGTCCGGGATTGCCTGTGTGCCCGTCCAGAAAGCCTCTTCGCTAACGGTTCCGCAGGTCGAGCTGACATCGCCGACAACGAGACCGCCACCGTGTATTTTGACATCGCCATCATCCTCTACCCAAACCCTATCGGGGACTGTAGCGGCGTTATCGTTATGTATCCTATCGTTCGCCGCGTCGTCCGTCCACTGGCCACTGCCGCCAGAACCGAGTTCGACCCAGCCTGTGTTGTCGTAGAAATAAATCTTATGCGGCGATGCACTGTTGTTGACGTAAAAACCGCCTTCAGGGGTTTCAACGGGCTCTGTACTTCTCGGATGGATCTGTATATAGTTCTTTTCTGTAACCGTGAAAAGATCCACCCCGTCGTCGTGGTCGATACTCAAGACACTGCCGTCCGTGGCATGCGTGTTGTCATCGGAGTCGATAATAAGGTCGAGTCCGGTAACACTCGTGATATTGCCGTCGCCACCGGGGAAATCGATAGTCGAGCCTGTTGCCCCCGAAATAGTAATACTCGTTCCGCCGACAACGAGATCGCCCGACGTTGCCACATCTACATCGTTGTTAGTCAGCGCGTCGCTGCGCACCCATTGAGTGCCATCCCACCGAAGCGTCTGGTTAGGGGCGTTGCCATCTTGCACGTTGCCGAGGCTGGTGCCGTCCACAAGCTGCCAATCGGCGCCGTCCCACTGGAGTATCTGGCCCGCCGAGGAACCGTCGGCGAGTTTCCCCGGGGTTACGATTTTATCAGAGATGTTGAACGCGTGGAACGCCGAAGTTAGTTTCTCGCGCGGAGTAAGAGGCGTGCCGTCAACTATGACCTCCAGCCAAAGTTCGGTGTAGCTGTCCCAGTCGATACCAGCCCCCGTGAAATCGAGTTCCGTGCTAAAAAGACCGTGAACGGGGGTTATCGGCATTACACCGGATGACCAGAGTGAAACGCCACCGACGGGGACGTCGAAGAGGTTAAACTCGATGTTCACGCTAACTTCGATAGGCACGCCCGAAGCGTCCGTCAGTTTGCCTTGATAATTGACTATCTCCGAAAAATCGGCGAATAGCACGCTTATAACACACATAACGGCAAGGCACGCTAAAACTAATACTCGTTCTTTCATATTATTCTCCCTAATATTCTCCTTTTTCCCATTATCGAGGTATCTATAAATTATAACTGTTTAGTTCGTTTTATTCAACTAAACAATTACCTATTGAGAATAATAGAATACAATAAATGTGCAATAGACATACCAGATTTCTAATTCGTTATTAGACAATAAGAAAACCCGTTGCGCCTATAGTGTTTGGGGATATTCCCCGAGATGAATTGTATTAATTGGGGTATTATCCCAGTAATTTATCAAATGTTAACCCGATAATTTAAGCTACAATACCGAAGATTATAACTAAATTTCTTTATTACAGTTTTTCCTTAAACCATGGGGATGTTAAAATGAGGCTATCGGCGAGATTGGTGGGCGTTGCTGCTCTATCCGATACATTAAAGGCGTGGAAAGCGGATGTCGGTTTCTCGCGTGGAATAAGCGAGGTACCGCCAACTCTGACCTCCAGCCAGAGTTCGGTATAGCTGTCCGAGTTAATACTAGCCGCGGTAAAATCGAGTTCCGTGCTAAAAGGCCGCGAAAAGCTCGGTAGTCTGCCGTTTCATAAGACTAGATTCGCACATCTTGACAATGAGAATAACTGAACGTGCGATTATTAAAAACTTTTTTAGACCCGGCTTGAAATTTATAACGGAGAGGCAGGGATTCGAACCCTGGGTGCCCAAAGGGCACAACGGTTTTCGAGACCGTCCCGTTCGACCGCTCCGGCACCTCTCCGGTATTTTCTGCAGCGAAAGCTGTTTAAAAAGGAATATTCTTATTAAAATCCTGGCACCTCTCCTTTGCTTTTTATGGCGGCCCGTAAAAGAGAAATATAGATTGCTGAAAAAACGGTTAATTCGAGTATTTTTATCCCGATAAACTGTAAATAACGCTGGCTATTCCAATAATTAAGGCATTTTGATTTGACTCGATATTGGCGCTTTGTAATTTGGGCTTATTGTATAAATAAATCGGGTTGACCAATATTTACTCCATCCTGCTTTTTCGTAAAAACCAGCAATCTCGAAAATTCTCTACTCCTGCAAAATAAAATCGATTTCCTCCGGTATCTCGAATATATCGCCGGGATTACCTGTATCGACATCCTCGAATTCAAGTATAACCTTGTATCCGAAAATATCAACCCAGTTTATCGAGACGGGCAGATAATGCCTATCCAACACAGCGGTGAACTCGGTGATATCGCCGAGTCCCTTTTTGCCTGTTATGGTTACTCCGGAATCGGTGTGGATATACCCAATCTCGAACTCTTCGCGCAGTTTCTTCATTAACGTCCCTATGTCGGCATATACAAAATCCTTCATCGGTAGCTTAAGACCTACATCCGAGCCTGAAGTAAAAGTATAAAGCGTCCCCGCTGTGAATAGGACAAGCTCGGTTTCGGTTCGATAGATGGCATCCGGTTTGCCAATAGCGAAAACGCCCTTTTCTATCGTAGTATCGATAAACGTGATATTAGTCCGTGTGATTTTAGCGCTAAAATTATCTCTGCCGTCCCATGCCGAAATCAGACTATCCTCGTATCCAGCAAAAATTACCGAAAATGTCAAACATATACCAATTGTAATCGAATTCCCTTTCATTAGCTCATATAATAGTAATGTCGTTTTGCCGAAAATCAAGTAAAAACATCTTGTCCAACGAACCCGATGTCGTATATTATATGTATGAAATCGGTGACGATACATACCCCTGCCAAGGTTAACCTCTTTCTGGAAATCCTCGGCGAAAGGTCGGACGGTTTTACCGAAATCCGGAGTTTAATGCAAGCAGTTTCGCTTTATGACGAGGTCAGGATAGAAAAAGCTGATAAGGGCCTCGTCCTATCCGCCAGCGAAACCTCGATTCCTCTGGATTATAATAACAGCGCCGCTAAAGCCTGGGGAGTGTTCTGCCGCGTTGTCGGGAGCGAATTGGGTGCGAAGATTCATATCGGAAAAAGAATCCCCCCCGAAAGTGGTCTCGGCGGTGGTAGCTCTGACGCCGCAGCGACGCTGGCGGGTTTATCGAAAGTCTATGATATAAAACTAGATACCGAAACGCTTATGAAAATAGGCGCCGCTGTCGGCAGCGATGTCCCGTTTTTTTTCGGCTCGGGAACAAGCCTGGTCGAAGGGCGCGGCGAAAAGATAACCGATATCGACATCGAGATGGATTACGCGCTGCTTTTAATAAAACCTCGGTATGGTATGAGAACTGCTGAAGCGTATTCGCTTGCGAGAAAAACCTTGACAGATGTAGAACCGAAAGTTAAAATTGAAAATTACGATTTTAATAGGAGGATTATCGACCTTTGCGATATCGGGAATGCCCTCGAACCGGTTTTTCTTTCGAAATTTCCCGAAAGCAAGAATATCAAAGACCGACTGCTAGAAACAGGCGCTTCCTATGCCGCTCTGTCAGGCAGCGGCAGTGCCTTTTTCGGTTTGTTTGAAGATATTAATACTGCAAAAACGGGGCAAAAACAGTTTCCGGACCTGTGGACGGCGGTTGTAAAGCCGGTTGGAATAGACTATTTTTAACGTTCGGGACAACTTCGAGATAATCTCGATAATCTCTAATTTCCTGGGGTGTAGGCAAGTGGTAAGCCACCGGTCTTTGGAATCGGCATTCGGAGGTTCGAATCCTCCCACCCCAGATATGTAACTATTGGATTTTTTCGATATGAAAAACCTGAAATTAATATTAGGCAGAGCAAATCCCCGACTCGGGTTCGATATCGCAAACCAGCTCGGTGTCGAACCGTGCGAAACTACGCTGGAGAATTTTGCCGACGGCGAAATACACTTTAAGATTAAGGAGAACGTTCGTGGGATGGACGTGTTTATTGTCCAGCCAACCCATCCGCCCGGCGATAAACTTCTCGAACTTCTCATAATGATAGACGCGGCAAAGAGAGCAAGCGCAAAGCGCGTTACAGCCGTTATTCCATATTTCGGTTACGCTCGCCAGGACCGCAAAGACGAGCCCAGGGTTCCTATTTCCGGCAAATTGATGGCAAACCTCCTGGTTGGCGCAGGAGCCGACCGAGTCCTGACATTGGACCTCCACGCCGCACAGATACAGGGCTTTTTTGATATTCCCACCGACCAGCTTGTTTCCGACCTGCTCTTTAAAAAATATATCGAACGCCAGATTCTACCGGATTTAGACGAAAAACAACGCGACAATGTAGTAATAGTCAGTCCCGATATCGGTGGGGTTAAGAGAGTAGAAAACATAGCGTCCCGCCTCGGTTTCGAGATTGCAGTCATATATAAACGCCGGAAAAAAGGTTCCGGTGAACCTAAAGCGCTAAAGATTGTCGGCGATATCAATAAAAAAGTCGTTATTCTCCTCGACGATATTGTCGATACCGCCGGGACGGTTAAAGAGGCCTGCGGGATGCTCCGTGCAGGAGGCGCCGACAAGGTTTTCGTGTGTGCCACTCACGCGCTACTTTCCGGGCCCGCGATGGAACGGCTCGATAGCGCCGAACTCGACGGATTGACCGTTACAGATACTATCCCGCTCGCAAAAGAAAAAAAACGTGAATATATCGATATCATCCCAACGGGCGGTTTTTTCGCAAAAGCGATTCATAATATACATTTCGAGAAATCGGTGGCCATACTCCTCGATGAAAAGGCGTCGCTCGACCTCTGGAATAAAAACGACTAAACAGGGAGAAAATTGTGCAAATACTCAGACTAAAAGCAAAACCGCGTGAAGAACTTGGCAAAGACTCGGCAAAAAAATTACGTATCGAAGGCCTCGTCCCCGGTGTTGTATATGGCGGCGGAGATAAACCTCAACATATTATTCTCGACGAGCACGATTTAAGGTTGATTCTTGCGAAAGCCGGAGAGCACTCTCTGGTCGAGGTTGGAATCGGGAGGAAATCCCCGATTCTTGCGCTTATAGCCGAAGCCCAACACCATCCCGTTACAGACCGCTTTTTACACGTCGATTTTAAAATAGTCCCTCGCGATAAGCCCGTCGAAGTTCCGGTATCGATAGAGTTCGTCGGGGAGTCTATCGGTGTTCACGAAGGCGGAATTTTTATGCCGAGGCTCCACGAATTAAATGTCCGGGCCAAACCTGAGGAAGTGCCGGATAAAATCGAAGTAGATATATCCGAACTCGATTTCGACAGAGCTATCCATATCGAAGATATCGCCGTAAGCGAGGGAATAGAAATCCTGGACGAACCCAAACAAACGGTCGCTACCGTCGTCAGACCCAGAATTGTCGTCGAGGAGGTAGAGGAGGTTGTCGAGGAAGTCGAAGAGGGTGTCGAAGTTCCGGCCGAAGGCGAAGAAAAAGCGCCGTCCGAAGAGAAAGAAACACCAAAGGAAGAATAAATGCGATTAAAGCCCGCGGTATGGGTTATACTAATTACGACGGTTATTCTCGTTCGAGCGGTATCCGCGCAGGTTTTGCCTCCCGAAATCCAGAGGCAATACGACCTCTACCTCAAAGAATCTCAAAAACTATCGACTCCTCGGGAAGTGATAGAATATGAAACCCCTCCTATTTATGCGGGAACCGAAACTCTCAGGTTCGAGCGAAAAGAGGTTGAGGCCGAGGAAGTTCTCGAAGCGGAGATTGAGGAAAACACTTTCTATGAATATATTATAGTAGAAGGTGATACGGTTCAGAAACTCCTTAAGGCCGCACCACGTCATCTCGGGTTTTTCGGGAGCGATTTTTTCGAAATAACCAAAGGTTTGCCTATAACGGAAGCACCAGTTTCGGGAGATTATAGACTCGGTAGCGGGGATAATATCATAGTCAGTGTCTGGGGAAGCGTCGATTACGAATATAATCTCACTATCGACCGAGAGGGGAAGGTATTTATACCGAAAGCCGGCACAGTGGTTTTAGCCGGGTATACTCTCGACCAGGCGGACGAATCGGTTAAATCCGCTCTATCACGGATATATACAGATTTCGATGTAGATATAACCCTCGGTAAAATACGCGGGATAACTGTGTTTGTGGTCGGCGAGGCCAAACATCCCGGAGCTTATTCCATTTCCGGTTTGGCGCATGTAGTCGACGCACTCGTTGTTGCCGGCGGACCGAATAAGTTCGGCTCCTATCGTAATATCAACGTTTATAGGTCTGGTAGACATATCGCAAAATTCGATATGTATGATTTCATCCTGAATGGGAAAACCGCCGGGAATATCCAGCTTTCCAATGGCGATGTTATTGCGATATCCCGGCTCGGAGCGACAGTAAAAGTCCGCGGGCGAATCCGAAGACCCGCTATCTACGAACTAACAGACAGTCTGGTTATTAAGGATGTCATCGAGCTCGCGGGGGGGGCATTATCCGACGCGAACGTTAACGCTATAATGGTCGATAGGATTGAAAACGGAGTTCATAAGGTTTTGACGATAGATATAGAAGACAGTCTCGATGCCGGTATCCTCGCTTTGGACGGCGACGATTTTTCTGTATTCGCTGTAGATAAATACAGAAGCGAATTGGTATTTCTCGATGGCCATGTGGTTCAACCGGGAGCCTATGGATTCGAAGATTCTATGAGAATATCAGACCTTTTAATACAGGGGGAACAATTACTCCCCGATTCATATAAAGATAGAGCAGATTTACTTCGCGTTCTTGACGATAGGTCGCGGGAGATTATTCCGGTGAATATCGACGGAGCTTTATCCGACCCAAAAGGGAGCTTCGACCTCTTATTAAGCAACGAGGACCTTCTTATGGTCTACAGCAAATGGGATGTCGAGGATAAGAAAGTAGTCGCTGTTTACGGAGCCGTCCGGCGCCCCGGCGAGTTCGAACTTTACCATAATATGTTAGTATCCGACCTGATTTTCGAGTCCGGCGGCCTTATGAAAAACGCTTATTCAGAAGAGGCCGAATTAGCGCGGATAAAACCGGGACAACCGACCGAGATAATAAAAATCGACCTCCGTAAAATAATAGAGAACCCCGGAGGCCCGGAAGACCTTATTTTAGAATCGTATGATATACTATTTATACGCGAAATACCGGGTTGGAAACTTCAGGATGTCGTCACAATTACAGGAGAGGTTAAATTTCCCGGGAAATACGCTCTTCGGGAACAAAACGAAAGATTATCGGATTTGGTAAAACGTGCAGGAGGAGTAACATCGGATGCGTTCCTTAACGGTGCGATGTTTATCCGGCCTAAACTGGCGGAAGATATTAAGAATAGAGACCTGCGTTCTGTTGTTCAGCAAACCCAGGAAGCGGTGCTGGATTCCGAAGGAAATGTCGTTACGACTCCTTTCCTATTTACATACACTTCCGAGCAACTCGCCCGTATCATAATCGATATGGAACGTGTCGTCGATGGGGTTCCCGGCGAAGATATTATTCTGGAAGCCGGAGATTCTGTTTATATTCCCAAAGTTCCTACGGGGGTGAGTGTCGTCGGTATGGTGGCGTCCAGCGGAACGATACACTGGTTACCCAGAAAGAGGGTAAGTTACTATATCGAACGCGCAGGTGGATTAACCCGTAACGCTGATAAGGGCGGCATTCGAATAGTCAAAGCGAACGGTAAAGTTCTGAGGGTATCTTTGAGAAGTAAGGACGTCGAACCGGGCGACGCTATTATTGTTCCGCAACGGGTCAAAAGAAGGATAGATTGGATGGAAATCGCTAATCAAGCGGTTTCTATTATCAGCGGTGTGGCGACAACTATCTATATCATCCTTAAAATCTAATAGATGGGCGAATTAGCATCAGAAATAAACTCCCGTTTTAATCAGTATTCCCGGCTTTTGTTGAGAAGGAGGCGGCTTTTCTACGCGGCCATAGGATTGCCCCTGCTTTTTACTATATTATTCACCTCGTTAGCAACCCCAAGTTACAAGGCGGTAGGGCGGCTTCTCCCGACCAGCGACGTCGGTAATATGGGAGTTATTGGAATATTAACCGGTCTTTTTGGGTCGAGAGGAACACAATCTATTGATGGTGCGCCGAGTTCATTTCTCTATGTAGATATACTTAAATCCCGGACCGTTGTCGAGAACGTTTTGAATGCCGAATATACCTTTTACCATCGTGGCAAATCGGTTTCCGGTGACCTTTATAAGGTTATGCATTGGCCCCGCGATGGTAGAGCCATAGAGAGTTTCCTTAATATATCCTCGGCGAAAATGGACCTCGAGACGGGAGTGATTACTATAACGGCCAAGGCCTATAATCCTGTTCTCGCTGCGCAAATAGTGAATAATTGGATACGCCAGCTCGATAGTTTTAACAGAAATGTCAGAATTACCCAGGCCGGGGAAAATCTTGAGTATTTAGAAAAGAGGTTAACCGAAGCTAAAGCGGAACTCGATGCTGTTTCGGATACACTCGTAGAATACCTCAACGCTAACAGGGGCTATCCCGAGGCTGCTACACCCGAAGTGACTAGTATGGTAAGAAGGCTCGAAAACCAACGCGATATCAAAGAGACAGTCTATCAACTCCTGTCGCAGGAATACGAGATGGCCAAGCTTACTAAGAGAAAGACTACCCCTGTCGTTTCGGTTATGGATACAGCTGTTCCGCCTGCGGAGAAAGCCGGCCCAAAACGCATTCCGGTATTTGCAATCTCTCTCTTTTTTGCGTCGATTATCCTCGCCGTTTCTTTAGCTATATTAGAGGCGAGTGACGACACGCCTAAAGACCTGGTTGTTAGGTGGTTCGATGTCAAAACCGCCCTGAAGGACGACCTGTATGATTTGGCCTCGATTTTCAGGAGGCACCGTTGACCTGTATTACAGCAAACGTAACGGCAAAGACACCCCGGCTGGTTTATTTCGGGGTGTTTCTTTGGGCGTTTCTGGCGGCGTATTTAAGTCTATTCCCCAATATCCGTTTGTTTTTGCCCTTTCTTGTTTTTACAACCATAATTTTATTGTTAATTCCATTCAGGGTTTCGTTTTCCGTGTTAGTAGTTTTCGCCCTAGCGCATACTCCGGGTTATGGTAACATTTTTCAGTTTCGTTTCGCCGGTTGGAATATTTTGTTACTCGAGGTAATAACGATATTTATTTTTCTCCAAATTATTATTGAATCTTTAGTAGGCCGTATTCGGTTTCGGATAACGCCGATGTTAATTGTTATAGGGATGTTTTTCTTAAGTTCGGTAATCCAATTATTAAGAGGGATATATTTAGGCTACGACCCTTCCCAATTAAGAAGCGCAGGTAGAGCTATAGTTTATTTCTCTTATATTATACCTATAGCTGCCTATTACGCTTCTGGCGGCACGCCGAGGAAACTTATTAATCTTATGTTGATAGGTTGGGGATTTGCATTAATCCACTATTTTATGAAATATTTCGGTATAATATTCCCGGCCGGCGCGAGTGGAACAGCAAGGATGATATGGCCGCCAATAAGTAATGTAATATGGTTTTTGCCGCTTATTCTTATGTATGCCTTAATCAAAGGTGTGCGACAATATGACAGAAAAACCTATTTATGTTGGTTCTTACTTGTTGTTTCTTGTCTGGTCTTACTTCCGACACAAGCCCGGTCGATTTATCTAGCTTTATTCGTGGAATTTGTTCTGCTATTAAGTGTAGTCATTGCAATACAAAAAAAGGGGGAAAGGGTTGTTTTTGTATTTAGATTATTAGTGATTACCGTAGTCGGTGTGGCACTGGCTTATTTCCTTTTGAAATTCCTAATGGGCGAGAAATTCGATTTACTCATATCTAACGTAATGTTAAGATTCAGAACATTAGGGTCTATCAGAAGAGACCTACCTATTGCCAGCCGTATCTATCAAATCTATGAGTCCATTAAACTTCTTAAGGGCCATTGGGTTTTTGGAAGGGGCCTCGGAATAGAATGGCATTCTTTGATTAATACTGGTTATTTTAGGATAGATAATCTATACTTTACGATACTGGTAAATCAAGGACTAATCGGGTTGGGGTTGTATTTCGCTATTCTTGCTCTTTGGATGCAACGCGGAATATACCTTGTTAATAATAGCAGGTTGATTAAAGATAATATAGTGTTAGCCTTTTCTTTAGTTCAGCCTTTGGCGGTCTTATCGATTCTAGTTTCGGGGATGGCCGGTCCGGCATATTATCTCAGCACACCTAATATTATTCTAATGTTGTTATGGGCGATGACCACGGAAGTTATTTATAGTAAAGTTAGGCCTGTAAAGATGGAACATTTGAACTAAATTAGCAATGGTAAATAAAATACGAAATCCGATAAATAAAATACTAATTATATTAGCAATAGCTCAGTTAATGGCTTTCTTGCTGATTCTGACGGACTACTGGCGTTTTACGCCGGATGACGCATATATATACTTTTACGGGGCCAGGCAATTAGCAAACGGAGAATTACCGAATACGGCGACAGAGGATTGCCCTACAAACGCTTTCTCTAGTTTTATCTGGTTATTACTAATTACCCCGACTTTCCTATTGGGTGTCCCTCCAGAAATATGGGCGAAAATTCTCGGCATCCTTTTCCTTTTCGGGACGTTTATAATTTTCATTCTACTCTTCCGGATTTTATATCCTGAGGGGGGTAAATCTTTATCGATATTATTGGCCGGCACATTGCTCGTGTTCCCTCCTATGATAGCTTGCTCTTTAAACGGTATGGAATCCTCTTTCGCAACATTTACTTTGATTTTAACTCTGTATTTAGTAATAAAAGATTATAAGAGCGGCGGATTTAGTGTTTTTACAGGATTATCGTTATCGTTGCACCTTCTTTCACGTCCTGATAGTTTTATAGACATAATTATTGTAGCAGCTTTTGTAGTGTATTCTATATTCCAGGGAAAAGTTAGAAAAATATCGGCGGTTCGGCTATTTTTGGGCTTTTTGCCCGGTATTTTAGGATTAGTGATATTAAAGGTTATATACGGTTGTTTCCTTCCAACGAGCGCATCGGCTAAAATCCCCGGGTTCTTCTCCTTTTTTGAACCGGGACAGTTGTATTTAATAGGATTAAGGATAACCAACGATTTCAATAAGGACGTGGTTCTTTATTTGTTATACTTTGTGTTGATAATCTATATGATTCTTCGAAGAAAGGATGCAGAGATACTTCTTTTAGCCGGTTGTTCTTTTTCTCATCTTCTTGTCTTCGCGCTTATACCGGATTTCATAGGTGAACACAGGCTTTATATTCATTCGATTATTATAGCGTTTTTGCTGTTTTTTGTTTTCTTTTTTGAAAGATTTAATAAGAAAGCAATTAGAATTTTTTTCATAACTTTAATGGCTGTCGCCATGTTCGGTAGCTTTAACTATTGGAAAATTCTTTTAGGAATCGAATTTGTTTATCCTGATTGGCCCGGCATACGGATGGGTAAATTAATTAATGAACATAAATTGGATGATTCTTGGTTATTGGCCGGCGATATGGGTGTTGTTCCATATTATGGCGAAATCAGAACAATCGACGCCAACAATCGTCCTATTTGCAATAGTTGGCTATGCGAACATCCTTTAGATATAGACTATGTAAAAAATAGAGAATTGGATTTCATAATAATTATGAAGCCAAATCCGAAGGGAGAAGGAGTAACTCGTTTTAAGTTGGTTCAACTTATCGAAAACTCCGATTGGTTTCGCGATAACTACCGGAAGGTCGCTGTCGCAGTTTGGAGACCGGATATCGAGGGCTACCGTCAGCGCGGGTTCGATTTCGGAACCGGAAGATATTTCCATCTCTATGTTTCCGACAGAATAAAAACTATTCCCGAAGGTAAAATCTATATTTTCGAATGACTTTATCTGAAAATAAAAGGATAAGCGAGATAAGACGGCGCGCGTTTCGCGGCGGAGCCGCTATGGTTCTGGGCAAATTCATAAATCAGGCCATAGGGTTCGGTGTCGTCTGGACCCAGGCCCATTATCTGAACGTGGACGCATACGGCGTTTTCGGCCTTTTCCTCGGGACAGCTATGTATATAGCTACACTGGGCAATATGGGCACCTCGGACATCGTCCGGCGGTTCATTCCCGAATTCGCCGAAAAGGACGAAAAAGATAATATCGCGGTTACGGTTCGTGCGTTACTTTTAATCCGTTTTGCCGGGAGCGCGGTCGTTTTAGGCCTTGTTGTCCTGCTATATAATTGGATAGGCCCCATCCTGAATATCCTCGAATACAAAACCGCATTTACTTTTTACGCTATCGGTATCCTGTTTTTTATGGAGGCCCGGTTGATGTATTTCATATATTGGGCGCTGCTCGAACAGGTGCGTTACACAGTGGCCCTAACGGGGTATAATATATTTCGCCTCGTAACCTTTTTTATTGTTCTGCGTGCTTCGGGAGGTTTAGTCGAAGCTCTGGCTGTCGACGCCGCCAGTCAACTAATTCTCTTTTTAGGGCTTTATATTCCTTTTACTTTCGAGTTCGATATCAAAAAAGGTCTCGCTAACTCTAATATCCCCGTTAAACGGCTGGCTCGTTACGGCCTTTTTATGTATTTCGGCAATCTCGGACATATATTTTTCAACACCACTACCGATATGTATGTTATTTCCGCCTATCTTAATCAGGTCCAACTGGGTTATTACGCTTTCGCCGTTAATATCGGAAATGCGATAATGAAATGGATGCCGTCGAAACTCGTCGGTTCGATAGTAGAGTCTGTTGTATATCGCGACTATACCCGCAAAGGTTCCGATGAAAACCTTTCGAAACAATTTATGAAAATAATTAGCGCAGAAGCCTTTTTCGTTATTCCGACTATGGTTCTATTGATTACCTTCAGCGAGCCTATAATTCGGTGGGTTTTCGACATCAAATATTTACCCGCTAAAGGCATACTGGCGGCGCTGGGTGTCGTTTTCGCAGTTACGGCTTTGAGGTTTCCACTGGACCTTATCGCTACCACTAAAGAGAAAGTCAGACTGCTTTTTATTTCGCAGATAATATTCGCGATATACAATCTTATCGCGGATTTGCTTCTCGTTCCACTGTTCGGTTTGTGGGGCGCGGTAATAGCCACCGGAAGTTCTGTATTATTTATTATTGTTACACTCTGGGTCGCGCTTTCCCGATATATTAGGTTGACAATCGAAACGCCGACGCTTCTCCGAATAGCGATTAATGCTTCAGGTATGGGGCTGTTTTTCTATTTAATTAAAGGGACGGTCGGCAGCCTAGCCCATTTTATTTTAGCTTTTCTGGCCGGAGGGTGTATATATCTAATTTTAAGCTGGTTTAACCGCCCATTCGACAAAGAAACTATAGCGCACGTTCTGGCCTTTATAAAAAATGAAGAAAATGCAGATTAATAGAATTGCTGTAATAAAGAACGGTTATACTGCTAAAGAACTGCGCGCCGTATTGGGTGAAGCCCGACCGGGCGATAAACTCTTCGATAGTTATGTTCCATATATGCAGGAGTTCGTCGAAGCGTTCCGGGATAAAGAAGTCCTCTTTATCGGCCGTAAGACTGAAAGCGACAGATTCGATTCGGGAAAACTCCACGCTGTAACGGTAAATTCAGTTTTTCCGAAAGAAATCCTTTTTCCGCTGAGAGCATTAAAACGTTGGAAAGCCGAAAGAACTATAAGAAGATTAATCCACGAGTTTAGACCGCAATTGGTTTTCAGTTTCGGCCTATATATCGAAATCGGAACTAACTATAAGTATGCACGTGAAATAGACGCCTTGTTCGTTCCTATCGTTGTTGCGCCATGGATTAATCCGTCCAACCCGGTGAGAAAATTTTTGTGGAAAGGCGGCGTCGAAGCGATAACCGACCCTGCAATTCCGTCGATACTTGTTAGGGGCGACTTCCTTAAAGACCACCTTTTAGAATTATTCAACCTGCCGCCAGAAATAATAAAACCGTATTGGCCGGTTTATCCTGCGAGTTTTTATGAAAATACAGGGGGTAGCCCTTTCTCACAAGACCGGTTCAACGTCCTATGGGTAGGTAGAATGGATGTAGATAAGGGCGCGCACCTTCTTCCGGAGATACTCCTTGCAATACGTGACCGAGTTCCAAATATCTGCCTGACTTTAGTTGGTGACGGCACCCTTGCCGGGGAAATACGCGACCAACTCGTCAAAATCGACCCCGCAGAAAACCTGTGGAGAATAGCGGGATTTGTCCCGGCTCCGAAAATCGCGGATTATTATAATTGTTGTGATGTTCTCATTATGCCTACACTGGATGAGGGTTTCGGTAAAGTCGCTTTCGAGGCTCAATTATGCGGTGCGCCGGTGGTCGCAAGCCGTATTCATAATATCCCGTATCTTATCGAAAACGGAAAGACAGGACTCCTCGTAGAACCGGGGGATGTGGAAGGGTTTGTGAAAGCGGTAATCAAATTGGCGAAGGATAGAGTTTTCGCAGAAAGTTTAGGAAAAAGGGCTGCAAAATGCGCACGCGGTATAAAGAAACCGAATTTAACATCGAAACTAAAAGAACTTATTTCGGAACTTGAATTCGAAAGTTAGGAAAGTGTAACTCGAAAACTTAACTATTAGAGTATTATGTCCCCAAAGATAAAAATACTCGCCACGGGCGCCGGTGGTATGCTGGGTGGAGATGTGATAAAGGAGCTTTCCGAAAAATTCGAGGTTTTTCCCACGGATTTACCGGAATTAGACGTCCGAAACAAAGAAGCGATAAATCGCTGGATGGGAAAAATAAAACCCGATTATGTTCTTCATATGGCAGCCATAACCGACCTCGACCTGTGCGAGGAAAACCCGGAATTGGCCGATGCCGTTAATCATATTGGCACCTTGAATGTCGCGGAAGCGTGCGAAAAAACCGGAACGAGTATTATTTATATATCCACATCTGGGATTTTCTCTGGAAGAAAAAAAAGCCCATATTCCGAAAACGATAAACCGATACCGCAAAACGCCTACGGCAAAACTAAATACCTTGGCGAACTCGCGGTAGAAAAAACCCTTCCGTCAGAGTGCCGTCTAATACTCCGCGCCGGATGGCTGTTTGGCGGCGGTAAAAAAGACATTAAATTCGTAGGAAAAATCTATAAACTCGTTCATAGACTTGACAAACTCACCGCTGTGAACGATATTTACGGTTCCCCAAATTATTCGGTGGACATAGGCAAGTTAATTGATTATCTTATTACAAATAAAGTGAACGGGATTTACCACGCAAGCAATGAAGGATGTGTTACCAGATTCGATATAGCTGAAGAAATAGTCAGACTGGCCGGCGTCGATTGCCGGGTCGAACCGGTTCCCGCAACCGATTTTCCAACCCGGGCACCGAGACCCCCGATGGAGGCTATGACCAATAAGAAGTTAGAGAAACTCGGTTATAAAATGAGAGGGTGGAAAGAAGCTCTCGCAGAATATATAGACCGATTAAAATGCGAATTGGAATATTAGGAATAAGGGGCATTCCCGCTGCATACGGCGGTTTTGAAACGAATGCCGAGATTACCGCCACCGAATTGGCCAAACGTGGCCACGAGGTCGTCGTATATTGCCGGGGCTATAGAAAAAGACGTCCTAAAAAATGGAAAGAGGTTAAACTAACATATCTCCCATCAATCGAATCGAGAAACCTATCTACTATAAGTCATAGCACCCTTTCGGCTTTGCACGCTATTTTCCGCCGATTCGATGTTATTCATTTATATAATGTCGGCAATTCACACCTGATTCCGCTATTAAGGCTTTTCGGCAAAAAGGTGGTGGTCTCGGTCGACGGTGTAGAATGGCGGCGAAAAAAGTTCGGCGTCTTCGGTAGTATGTGGATGCATATCTCGGAAAAATTCGCCCTATGGTTTGCAAATAGCATTATTGTCGATTCACTTAAGGTCGGAGAATACTATAGAAACCAATACGATGTCGATACTGTTTATGTTCCTTATGGGAGTAATATACTTAACGGCGGACCCGACACGGGTATTCTCGGAAAACTCGGACTAACCAGTAAACGGTATCTGCTTTTTGTAGGGCGATTTATCCCGGAAAAAGGGGTCGATAAACTGCTGAAAGCCTATGGTCGAGTTCAGACGGATATGCCATTGGTCGTGGTCGGCGATAATCCCTATGACCGGGAATATAACGAGATGTTAAAACGCGTGGCGCCGCCGGGGGCTATTTTCCCGGGGGCCATATACGGCGAAGGTATGGCGGAACTATATGCCAACTCATATCTTTTCATCAGCCCGAGCGAACTCGAGGGGACAAGCCCTGCATTACTCGAGGCGATGGGTGCCGGAACCTGCGTCGTTGTGAACGGAATCCCCGAACAACTCGAAACTATCGGCGATGCCGGGGTTCACTATAAAGTCAACGACCTAAACGACCTTACCCGAAAACTCCAGGAACTGGTCGATAATCCCGACCTGCGTGACCGTTACGCCAAACGCACCCAGAAACGCGTTATGAAATACTACCGATGGGACGACGTTATCGACCGATACGAAGGGTTGCTTAAAGAAACCGCCGGTCTCGAAATTCCAACGGAAAAGTAAAAGTAGGTGTCGAACTCGCGGAAACACCGAAAGAACCGGTTACTTCGGTATCGAACCCGGCGTTATAGTATTTTTCTTTCATTTCCAAATACTTTCTATCGGTGTTTTTAGGAAAAGTATATATTAGATAGCCCGAATTATATATCGAATATAATTTTACATTCCCGATTTACAAGATTCTCACCTATGAAACCGATTAAACGTCATATTTCCCTTTTTCCTGTTCTCTTGATTACTGCTATCGCCCCCGGATTGGAGGCTGAAACCGGCAGATTACTCG
>QNEE01000041.1 GCA_003645085.1 bacterium
CGGAAAGGCTAAAGAATGAATAAGACAGGTTTATTGGCGATTTGTTTGATTGCGTTTTTCGTTTTTAAGCTGTCTGGAGCAGGTCTGCCCGCCGAAACATCGCCGGAGCTTAAGCTATTATCGCAAAATTCTAGTGAGATTGTATTGGCTTTCAGGGGAACCGGTTTCTACACCGAACCGGTGAACACGGATGAAGGCCTGTTCGTGAGACTTTATTTCGGTAATTCCTATCCCTGCGGGGATATAGGCAGCCCAGAATTGCCAGTAACCCGCGCACTTGTGCAGATACCGTTCGGCGCAGAACCAAAAATCCGAATGGTCGAAGAGGAGACCGACGAATACCTCCTTTCCGACCTGGGTATTGGTTTGAGAATTATCCCGAGGCAACCGCCGATGCTTAAGAAACAGGGGTGGTTCTCGCCGTTCGAGCTTGACGAGTCGGTCTATTCACGTGATAGTTACTTGTTCGAGGACAGGGTGAAGATAATCGACGTAACTATCGCCCGGGCTTATCGACTCGCGCTTATAGAAATCAGGCCGGTCGATTACAATCCCGTTCGTGAAACCGTTTCGGTTCTGAAATCGCTCCGGTTCGCTATCGAACTTCCCGGCGCGGATTTAGCCGAAACCCGCAGAATTAAGAAGCGTTACGGTAACGGTCCCTACGATATGGCGTTAAAACCCTCTATTATCAATCCTCACGCTTTCGAGAACGCCGAAAAGTGGCTGCCAGCGACCGGTGAACTCGGGTATTTAATCGTTTCCGGGGATGCATACGCCGATACAGCGCGTCTTCTCGCCGATTGGAAAACGAGCAAAGGCTACTCTGTCAAACTTCGCACAGTCGGCGAACTCGGCGGGACCGCTAATTCGATTCGCGATTGGATAGTGGCGGAATACGATACGGCCGCGATTGTCCCGACCTTTGTTCTGCTAATCGGCGATATCGACGAAGTGCCCTCTTTCGACGGCGAGGATTCAGGCTCCGAGACCGATACCCCCTTTGGCGAGATGGACGGTTCGGGTTATATTCCGGAGCTTTTTATCGGGCGTATTTCGCCCGAAAACTCGCATCAACTCGGTCATTTTATCCGTCGAATAATAGATTACGAGCATTTCGCTTTCGATGAGGTGCACCGTGATTTTGCCGATAAGGCGGCGTTCCTGGCTTCTGATGACGCCTCGTTCTGGGAAATCGCCGAGGGGACGCATCGATACGCGATACAGACGTATATGGGGCCTCGAGGTTTCGAATGCGACAGCATCTGGGCGCACAGCGACCCATTCGCCCACACGCGAACAATAACCGCGGTCAACGACGGCCGGGTGTTAGTCGATTATTCCGGGCACGGCGGCTACTATTTGTGGGACGCTCCCGATATGGAACAGAGCGATGTCGAGGCGCTAACCAATACCGGCGAATATCCGTTCGTCCTTTCGCACGCTTGTATTACCGGGACATTCCATTTAAGCGAGTGTTTTGGCGAAACCTGGATTCGTCAATACGACAAGGGGGCTATCGCTTTCCTCGGCGCTTCGTCTAGTTCCTACTGGAACGAGGACGACGAGATGGAACGGCGGATGTTCGACGATATTTTCAACGAAGACTATTATTTTCTCGGCGGGATGGTCCATCGAAGTCTTATTGCTGTATATATTGCATATCCCGATAACGCCCATTATTATTTCGATATTTACAACCTCCTCGGCGACCCGTCTTTAGCGCTCTGGTTTAGAGTTCCGGAAGCCTTATCGGCAGTTCACCCCGAAAGCGTTATCGTTGGCGGAGATATGACGATAAATATTTCGGCGGATGGCTCGCCGGTGGACAGCGTTCTGATTTGCGCGACTAACGGAGGCTCGGTCAACGAGGTCGGATATACCGATGCCGCCGGAAATGCTACGCTAGATTTGACTGAAGCCGATATGGGTGATACTATACGGATAACCGCGACCGCCTATAATAAAATCCCGTATGAAGGTTTCACCTTGGTAACTGGAACCGGACCGTGGTTGATTATCGAGAACGTCGTAATCGACGATTCGCTGGGAGATAACGACGGCGTGGTCGATATCGGCGAGGAGATAGAATTGACGATAACACTGAAAAATACCGGAGTCGAAGACGCTCTCGCAGTTAATGGAATTCTGCGTGCTGTAGGAGCGTCGGTAACTATGCTCGATTCGGTTAAATTCTACGGCGATATTGTGCCGTGGGCTACAAGAACCAACAGCACTCCGTTTGTCGCGGAAATCGGCTCCGATTTGGCCGACGGCGGACTGGTTACTTTTATACTTTTCGCAGTGGACGCCGCCGATTCGATGTGGGATGTGATTATTACCGAGCCGGTTGCGGCCCCGATTCTGAGCTACTCCGATTATGAAATCGACGATGTATCCGGTGGAGACGGCGATGGTTACCCCGAATCCGGCGAGAGTATCGACCTGACGGTCGAAATGAACAATACCGGAGGGGAAACGGCTCGGTTTATGTATCTGGAATTGTCGGCTGCCGACCCTTATATTTCGGTCGTTTCGTCTGCGAGTGGCATCGATTCTATCCCAACCTCGGATTCGAGGCCAAATTCCCCGGCGTTCCGGCTCGATATCGACCCTTCGTGTCCGTCGTCGTATTCTGTCGACCTGGTGATTTCGGCGACCGATTTTCGAGGACCATCGTGTATCGATACTTTTTCGTTGGTTATCGGCGAGGCCGGTTTTACCGAGGACTGCGAGAGCGGACCCGGTCTATGGTATCCGGACCTGAACTGGCATATAACTGGCAGAAGATACGCGAGTCCGAGCAATAGCTGGTATTCTGGCAACGAATGGACATATATGTATCCAGATACCTCGTATCTGGAACTGGTTACACCCGAAATTGTGGTTCCGGTAAATCCGGTATTCGGTTTCTGGCATTTCTGCTGGATGGAGGATGGTTATGATAGCTGTTATGTCGATTACAGCACGGATGGAGGTATTAGCTGGCACGAACTGGGCGGTTTCAGCGGCCCCGCGAACAGATGGCATTTCGCCCGTTTCGACCTTTCTTCACGCGATATTGAACCCGGTTCCCCAATTCTATTTATGTTCTCGCAATACGCGGATTATTACGTCCACGGCGAGGGCTGGTATATCGACGATATCGAACTGGCACGCGCCAGAGAAGCCTATCTCGGTGCCGGCAGTGTGGAGCCTTTCGCCGGAAATACCGCGACCGAATTCCGGTTCGTCGCGACCTATTGCTCTCCCGACGACTATCTGCCGTCATCCGCGTATGTCGTCCTGGACGGTTCGGAGTATGCGATGGCCTTCTCCGGCGAAGGCAGCGTTCCGACCGGTGCAATTTATGAATATAACTCGAATCTCCCAATCGGGCTGCACAGTTATCACTACGAGTTCACTGTCGGTTCGGATACTCTCCGTTTCCCTGAAGATGGCGAGATAGACGGCCCGTTCGTCTCGGCGCCGTTTTATGAATTCGATATCGGTAATAGTCCTTCGGGATTGATGCACTACGGTCCCCGAGACGACTGGGAATATGGCGTTCCGTCGACCGGCCCGGACGGTGTCCCGGTCGGAACCCAGTGTTGGGCGACACAAATCGACGGCGAATACCGCGACAGTTCTCGGTCGAGACTGGTTCTGCCGGAGATGGACCTGACCGATATAGAAAAACCGTTTCTTTGTTTTTATCACTGGTATCGTTTTCAGGGTGCGGAGGGTGTCGTTTTTCACGATGGCAGCAATGTCAAAATAAGCGTCGACGGCGGTCTCGACACATTTATAGTGCACCCGCAGGGTGGTTATGATGGCACTGCGTCGCAGTATAACCACTTTGTCGATTGGGAACCCGTATTCGGCGATAACGATATAGGTAATCTCTGGCAGTTCGAAGCAATCGACCTTTCACCCTGGTTCGGACACACAGTAACGGTTTCTTTCGATTTCGGTTCGAGCAGCCGCAATACGGAGGCCGGTTGGTATATCAATAATATATATCTACTTGGGGCCGAGGCCGGGGGAATCACCGATAATATCGCGGGAAAACCGGACAAACTGTCGATTTGCGCCTCACCGAACCCGTTCAATTCGTCTGTAAAACTCCATCTTAATATCCCAGAGAAAACCGCGACATTGAAGATATTCGACATCTCGGGCCGTAGAGTCGCGGATTTGTCGGATAAGCTCGAAATAGGCGTAACTTATATAATCTGGGATGCAGTGAGCCTCCCCAGCGGGATTTATTTCGCGAAATTGGGCGCCGGCGAGCGTTCCGTTTCCGAAACTCTGATTATGGTTAAGTAGCGTAATCAGCGGCGGTTTAATCGAGTTTACCGAGTTCTTCGGTAATTAATTGTGGTTTAATTTAAATAGTAGGCGTTGCTTAAACAAAATTAATCGTTGCAGATACTATCGGGCTGTAACGATTTTTGCTACGCTCGGTAGGTATTGGCAATATTATTCCGAGCGCAAAAACAGTCCGCTCGTCGGCGCGTGCCTACACCGCGCCAGCGACCGAAGGGTGCGCGTAATGCCCTTTGCACGCAAATTAAGTGGGATAAAATTATCGTTAATTATTTGTTCACTCCTATCCATGACTATTATTTTCCTAATTATAATCGATATATAAATTACTTGATTTATGTTTTAATATAAAGTATAATTTTATGATTATATTATAGTATGGATATATCTTATCTAAGAATTACTGGAGGTTAGATTGAGAATATTGCGAATAGTTGGCGGTATTTTTGCCGTTTTTCTCCTTATGGGCGTTATGCTTTCGACACGTCCCATAACCGGCCCCGCAGTTCGTCTGGATAGTCCCGTTGAGAAATTATCCATCCGCAAAACGAATATTATAAAAGAGGCCGGTGATGCTATCGACCGGCTTAGCGGGAAAAAGGAGGTGCCCGAATGGGTGCGTAGCGAGGCTATGCGCCAACTGAGCACCTCTTACGGTAATGGTCTTAATGCGCTTTCGGCCTGGCGCGGTAACCGCCGTTTCGAGGGGATGCTCGACGAACGCGGCTACGCGATGGACCGCTATATGAGACCGTCTCCTCCGGCTCCGGACGAACCGGGCGAAGCGATGGTCGATAATAACTGGCTCAACGATGGCAGGGCGAACAACGACGCCTCCCGGGGGCAGTTCCAGCCCGCGGTATGTGTCGGAGACGATGGGACTATCTATGTCGCGTTCGGCGATGAATTAAGCGCGGACACCTGGGCAATCTATTTCACCAAATCCACTAACGGTGGTGAATCGTGGATAAACGCGATTCTCGTCGATAACATCGGCCAGAACGAGCGCCCCAGTATCGCCTGCTACGGAACAGGCGGCACCGCCGACGTATATATCGGTTACACCTATTATTATGATTATGCAAACTACGATTACGACGTTGTTTGCGCGGTTTCGAATGACGGCGGGTCGTCCTGGCCCCATATCTGGTATATCCAAAATACAACCGGTTTAGAGGATATGTCCTGCATCGCAACCGATAATAACGGCTATGTTTATTACGCCTACGTTTATGGTTGGTCTACGGGCGGCGGTTGCGACCCTTCGGAAGCCGAGTCCGAGGTTTTGATGAAACGGAGCGTAGACCACGGGGCGTCGTGGAGCAGCGCATATTATCTTACTGACTACGGTGGTCAGCACGACGATTTTCTGCCGGCAATCGTTGCCCAGGGCGGCGGCGCGAGTAGTATTCTGCACCTTGCCTGGACCCACGATTATACAACGACCGGCGACGATTACGATGTTCTCTATAAAAAGATAACCAACGCCGGAGGCTCGCCGAGTATTCCGGGTAGCTATGTAACTATTTCGGGATATACGGCTGATGAATATGTTATCCCGGGTGGAATAGACATAGGTTCCGACGGCAATCCTCAGATAACCTATATTTATTCCACAGCGGCCAACGGCAACGGCGATATCCGCTATCGTAGAAGTTACGACGGCGGGACGAGTTTCGGTTCGTATCAGGTTATATCCGGGCGTAACACCGAGGAGACCGATCCGAGAATATGTGTGGACGATAAGAATAACCCGATTATTGTCTGGCGCGACGCCCGCGACGGCAATCCGGATATATATATGACCTATTCGGATGACGAGGGCACAAGCTGGCGCGGGGAGTTCAAAGCCAATCAGGACGCCAGTTACGCGAACCAATACTGGCCCTCCGCGGGACTTTGGAAGGACGGCTGGAAACGCAATCTCGCTGTAGTTTGGTGGGATACCCGCTACGACGACGGGGATATCTATTTCAACGGCAACAGTATGACCGGCGTGTCGCTTAATGTCGATTATATCCCGACCGCGCCACCGGCGCCGATGCCGGGATTCTCTTATTATTCACACGAGGCCGTTCGCGGGACGACTTTCACGACTCCGGCGGTCTACCGTATATGGTTCGACCCGGAATACGCGAACGACCCGCTTCTCGACGAGAAATGGTCGGGCTCTGGCTCTACCGAACAATGGGCTACCGAAAACCCCGGCGGCTGGACCTGGATACCCGCGAGCTATTTCACACCGCCCGATACGGGCGGCGCATACGATTGCTTTTATTATCACCAATATCGGACGATTTTCAATGCGATTAAGGGCAATCCGCCCACCTGCACACATACTTTACCAAATATCGACGTTCATTACACCAGTTTCGGCAACGCGTGCGTCGATACGATTAACGACGCGGTGAGTTGCACGGCCTGGACGGACGCCGGCAGCGCTTACGATATGACCGGCTGGCTCGACCTTTCTCCTGTCCAGCGCTGGGCGACTAACGACCCCGATACAGTAGGAACGGTCTCCGTAGCACGAACCGTGGATGTAGATTATTACCACCAATGGTATCCATTGGTTCTTTTCGTTGGTCCGACCGCCTCGAACACGGTTTTCGAGGAGCAGCATACACAGTTTGGCTCGCCGCATCTCGAAACTGGCCTCTGGGATAGCTGGCAGCAATGGACAGACTGCGGAACCACAGTCGATTTCTCCGATACGACAGTCCCTCTCGGCTGGTATGCGATAGACCCGACCTCGTTTTTATGCGAGGGCTACTCGTCTCGGACTATAAGATATTCCGGCAACACTTACGTTGTAATCAGAAACGATTTTGATTTCGGTGATGTCGAGGTAGATTTTGTAACTGTAGCCTCTCCGGATACCGAATCCTGGGGGCCGGGCTCGGTTCATCATATCGGTGCGATTTCCCCCCAAACATTCGCGGATACGGTCAGATATTATTACGACAGCTGGTCGGATGGCGGAGCTATCGACCACGATGTTACGGTGCCGGATGTAGATATCGTCTATACGGCATATTTTAACACGCAATACAAGCTCGATATGACCTATTCTGGTGAGACCGGAAGCCATATTCCCGTTCTTACCGGCGAAGGCTGGTATTGGGCGGACAGCTTCGCTACGATTACCGCAAGCGAATACTGGGACAGCGCTGCTGGTATCCGTTACGGTTTCTCTCACTGGGAAAGCCAGCCGCCGGGAGCATGGTTCGGCGATAGCGCCTCGCCGAGCACGACCATTCTTATGGATAAACACTATACGGCAATCGCTGTTTATGCCGTCCAATTCGAGCTTGTGGTCGCTTCCGACGGCGGTTACGGTTATCCAGCTCCGCCGATAGGCTCGAACTGGATAGACAACGGAGTATATCTTTGCGCCGAGGCCGGCAGCCCGGATACCATTTCGCATATGTATGCCACCGGTTGGACAGGAACCGGCCCCGTTCCGGGCACAGGAACCGGCGATATGGCTTGTTTCTGGATGACCGAGCCGGGAAGTATAACCTGGCATTGGGATAATCAGTTGACCTTAGAGATTATCTCCACTTTTGGGGTTCCAAGTCCACCCGTTGGAACGCATTATTACGACCCCGGCGATTATGTGGAATGCACTGTGCCGACGCCATTCTACTTATCGGGGGATACACGCGCGGCGTGTGCCGGATATACGGGAACCTCGATAATCGGTAGCGGAAGCGGTAATTATGTCGATTTTAACATCGTCGAGAACTGCACGCTCACGTGGAATTGGGAAATAGAATACAGGCTTATTGTAATAAACGCCGCCGGTTACGGTTCGCCTATACCTGCAGCGGGCGAAAGCTGGCACCCGTCCGGTTCTATGGTTATGGCGAGAGTCTTATCGCCGGATGGCGGTATGGTTTGCATCGGTTTCAACGGAACGCCGCCGACATTGCCAGCGACGAGTCCGCAGGATTCGGTAGTTTTTGCGATGATTGCCCCGACCAGTCTCGAATGGCTCTGGGCGGATGGCGGCGAGGTATATTCGCTCACGGTTACTCCCGATACGCTGGGCGACCCGACACCTTACGGAACGACCTACTGGCTGCCGGGTAGCGCGATAAACGCGAGCGTTACAAGCCCGTATCCCGACGCCGGCGACCCAGGTATTCGGTGGATAGCCGACAGCTACACAGGCACCGGCTCCTGTCCCAGTGGCCCGGGCAGCTCGACAGGAACCTGGTTTATCTGGGCTAACTCGACATTGCACTGGAACTGGGATGACCAATACCGGTTATATATCGATTCCGAACCGGGGTATTACGGCGCACCTGTGCCGGATACCGGCGCAAACTGGTATGACCCCGGAACATCTGTCGGTGGTTCCGTTACAAGCCCGTGGGAGGATTCGATTGTCTGCACGGGCTTCACCGGAACCGGTAGCGCTCCTGCCAGTAGTCCCGCGACAAGTTTCGGCTTCGACCTCGACGAACCGAGTTCCGTCTTATGGCACTGGGATATTTCGACCGTTACTCTTACCGTGATGAGCGACTGGGGAACACCGAACCCGCCGGTAGGGTCGCACGCTTACGCTGGCGGTGCGGAAGTCGAACTTTCAGTAAATAAATACCACTATATTTCGAGCACGGAACGTTACGAGTGCGTCGGTTGGAGGGGTTTGGGAAGTGTGCCGACGAGCGGGACAGATACATTGGTTAGCGTTACGCTGTTAATCAACAGCACGATACAATGGCTATGGCAGCACCAATACCGTGTCGATATCGATAATCCGGGCGGTTACGATACCCCCGTCCCGGGTGCCGGGCAACACTGGTTCGATGCGGACGACTGGGTAACCTGCTATATTACGACGAATCCGGTCGATACTATGTATTGCGTTGGATATTTCGGCACAGGGAGTTGCGTCAGTGCGTGGGGTATGGACGAAGTTAGTTTTATATTAGACGCATACACAACTATTCAGTGGGTTTGGATGGGTATAAGCGATATCGAAAGTCTTATTGTCTACAGTGATTACGGAACGCCTTATCCGCCGGTGGGGGTTCACTACTATCCGCACGGCGTTCTGGCGAACTGCTATATCGTCGATTGCGTCGAACCCGGCGGTCCGGGCGAGAGATATATCTGTGACGGTTATACAGGAACCGGCTGTGCGCCGAGCGGCTCCGACACTGCTGTTACTTTCACTATGTCGTCCGAGGCCACTCTAACCTGGAACTGGCAGCATCAATATACATTCGAGGTCCAGAACCCCGCCGGTTTCGGTTCGCCTATACCCGGAATCGGCATCTACTGGATGAACGCCGACGAGCCTGTCGATGCGTATATCACGGTCAACCCCGACGGCGGAATGGTCTGCACCGGATATACCGGCTGGGGTTCGCTCGGAACCGGCTACGGCGATTCGGTGCATTTCATACTCGGTGAACCTTCGGGTATTCTATGGAATTGGTCGCTCATCGGCGATACATATACTCTCGAAGTAATAAGTCCATACGGTCCGTGTGACCCACCTGTCGGAACGAATTACATACCCGTCGATGTCGTAATTACCGCGACAGCCGGGCCATACGGCTACGACAGCGAGGTCGAGCGCCATGCCGCGTCGAGCTATACGGGAACTGGCTGCGTTATTCCGCCGAGCGGCGATACAAACGCGGTAACCTTTACTATGATAAGCAACGGAACTATCACCTGGGATTGGATAGACGAGTATTATATGGCTTTGACATACAGCGGCTGCGGCTCGGCGGTTCCGACCCAGACCGGCGAGGGCTGGTATCAATATGGCGGGATGGCCACTCTGACGACCTCGACATCGGTGGATGACGGCGGAACGCATTACGGCTTTATCGTCTGGGTTCCGAACGAAGAATCGGCAATTACTATTATGGAACCGACATGGCCGTCGACAATAGCCCGCATCTGGGACGCTTGCACATTGGACGCTCAATACGGCATCGCGGTCGGTTGCACTCTAAAGAAATCCCCGCCGGAGGACTTCGGCGGTTTTGTAGTCGACGGCACCACCTACGACGGTATCGATATTTACACAGATTGGTGGGCTGTGGGTTCGAGCCACGATATCGAAGCGACATCCCCGGATACCGCAGGCGGCGAACGATATGTTTTCGACCACTGGTCCGACGGCGGCGCGATAGCGCATAATGTCGGCCCCGTAGCCGACCATCTGACCCTGACAGCCTATTATCAAGGCGAATACCGACTGCATCTGGAGAAAAACCCGTGGCATACCGAGGGTTTCCTTGCGGTCGACCACGTGTCATACCCGGACTCGGCTCGGGTGGATATCTGGGTGGCACCGGGAGCGGCGCCGACCATTCAGGCCAGCGCCGAGGATTACACTTCCGCTGGCGAAAGGTATCTCTGGACAAACTGGAGCGACGGCGGCGCGATTACCCATATCGTAGAACCGATATACGGGCCGGTCGATATTATTGCCTACTATAACCAGCAATACCGTCTTATCGTCGCCAAAGAACCGCCTGAAACGCTCGGCACAATAACGATAGACGATTCTTTATACGAGTTTGTCGCGAGCGCGGAGAGATGGTTCTCGCCGGGACCCGACACCCATAATGTCTGGGTTTCACGGATAGATTTCTTCGGCGATACGGCTTATCAATTTATCGGTTTCGACGGCGACCCTACAGATACCATATTGCCGAAACCCGTAGTTCTCACGGTGCCGGAGTCGCTCACCGCGGATTATAACTGTTTCGAATACGTATTAAGTTTCTTCGTGAACCCTACGGAATGGCGATTAAGTCCGCCACCTATACCTGGAGATTACACGAGGACAATGATACCGCCCGAATCCATAATCGTCGAGAACACAGGTAATATCCCTATCGACTTAGGGCTTTGTATGATTACGCCCGATACGCTTACCCCGTGGAGTTGCGGTTGCATAAACGGTATAAACAGGGCCGTCGTCCGCGGTCATTTCAATCTCGACCCCGTTGCGCCGGCGATTTTCAGTCTGGTTTGGGATTGCGTTAAAGAAACGAACACATGGGCGACAGAACTGTATTTCGGTCCGCTCGGCTGGGCGGTTCCACCGGAAACGCACCAGAAACTCTGGCTACAACTTGAAACGCCGATTGCGTCGTCGGACTATACGGAACAGACGCTGATATTACGGGTGCAGGCGAGGATTTCGTTGTATTAATCGAAGGACAATCGTTGCTCTAGAAGCGAATATGACACGCCATACTATTTATATGATGCTGATAACGATAAGCGTGATATACGGGGCTGTTGTTTTCGGCCCCGTTTCTTATTATAGGACGACCGGTGCGCCGGATGTTTATGATACTACTTTTACAGCTTACGACACTACCGTAGCCTGCACGCTTGTTATTATAAACGGCGACGATACTGGTGAACACAGGCTTTCTGCGGCTTCGATTGAGTTTAATGACGAGGAGATAATTGTCGAGCGGGATTTTAATGAAACGGTAGAGACGATAGTGCGTGTGGTAACCCTGCAAAGCGAGAATGACCTCCATCTCCGGCTCCGTTCCGGACCGGGAGATTACCTTACGATGAATGTCCACCGGCCTTGCGACGCTTTTGTTGAACTTACGATAGATACTGTTATAGACGGTGAAGCTCGTTTTACAACCACAGCTGGCGGTTGGGGTGATATTACTTACTCCTGGGACTTTGAAGGCGACGGCGTGTATGATACGACTACAACCGACTCTGAGGTATCCCACATATACGAAGAATCCGATACATATTTAGTAAAAGTAAAGGTAGAGGATTTAGCGTGTTGCATTGCCGAAGACAGCATCGAGGTAATTATAGAATTAGGTTACCATTACACTTTCGAGATAGACTCTTCTTATACGCCATGGAGCTGGACATTTCCGCCATCCGACTCATTATTAGTATTCGATTTGGTTTCCGACAACGGTGCGACTGTGATTATTAAGTCGTATACTGACCGTAGCGGCAAAATTAAGAAGTTCCACGTTTTAAATGGCGGCGAGTTAACAAGCACGATAGAGAGAATATACAGCATAAGCCTTAACCATAGCGGAGACCGGATAATTGTGGTAGAAGACACGTTAAGTTATACAATTGATACAACAATAGGCGGTATAGATACTATACCCTTTCAACTCGACCTGCAGGATGTTTTTAGGTTCCACGCCGGAGTCGCCGGAAGAATCGGGATGCAAAAGCGATACATCGGCGTGGATTGAGGACACTCCTCGAATCGAGGTTTTCGATATGTCTGGTAGAAAAGTATCCGATTTATCGTTCAAAGTCCGTCCCGGTAAATCCGCCGGAACGCCGTATATGATAGACTGGGACGGCACGGATAATGCCGGGAAAAGATTATCGAGCGGAACGTATCTCGTCCGCGCGGTCATAAATAATTTGCTTTTTAAAACAAAAGTTACTATATTAAACTAAATATCTTAAAAAATTGGTAATATATCGAAGATTATTAAAATTTTCCGTATCATAAAAGACCATAGGAGGGTTTTATGCGCAGCAGCATTAGAATAGCCGTCATATTATTGATTCTTTGCTTTATTGGCGGTTTGTTCGCCGATGAATGGGCCGACGACCCGTATATAATCAAGATGGAAAACCGCGCCCGCAAAGAGTCGGGGACATCGAACAAGATAATCGTTACCGACCCCAGCCAAACGCGGACTCCGAATATAACGGAGAAGATAATCGCGAACGGTTTCAAGCGTTACGAATTGCCTGAACCGCGGGAATTTCCGAACGAGGCCGCGGCGTTCCTTCCAGAACTTCCCCCCAGAGCGATAGAATTTCGTCCCGCGAGGACGACGCCACCATCGGCGAGACCCTCGCCACCCTCGCCGGATGAACCGGGAGAGGGTCTGGATTTCAGGGCGACGGACGTTCTAGTAAGTATCCCAAACGCCCGGCCACAGCGCCAGCCACACTGTGTAACCGGTGACGACGGCGTTATTTACGCCGTTTGGGGCGAAGAAATCAGTTCTTCGGCGAACGCGATTATGTTCTCGAAATCCACAGACGAGGGCAACACCTGGTCGACCGCTATAGTTGTGGATAATGTAGGCACCAACTATTCACCGAGAGTCGCTGTCTATGGCACCGGCGCCAGCGCACGAGTTCATGTAGTATATAACTACGTCGATTGGCACGTCTACGATTATTACGACACGATGGGGACTTATCTATATTCCGACACGGTCGCCGAAGGGGATGTCTATTATTGCCGCAGCACGACAGGCGGCGCGACTTTCGGGCATTATCAGGCTATCGCCAACAACGATATCGACCTGATTATTATGCATTTCAACTACGACGAAGGTGGCGCGGATATAAACGTCGACGACTACGACAATGTCTGCATATCCTATTATGGTCAGGCCGACGAAGGCCATATTATGTCGATTGCCCTAATGATAATCATCATAATCCTCTATGAGGGATTGCCGCCGTTCTGGATAGATTACACGTGGTATGAGGTCGATATGCGTGCCTCGACAAACCACGGCGGTTCTTTCAATTCGCAACACGAGATTGTCAACGAGTGGTTTATGGACAACTCGCTGGCAGGTTCCGATATCGAACTGTCCGGTTCCGCCGCAACATTACATGTGGTCTATACCGCCACAGGATTATTATCTCTCGGGTCAGCTACAGCATATTATAAACAGGTCGTGAACCCGTTCTTCAGCCCGTCGAACGCTATGGACGAGTATGTCGCCGACGGCTATCCCGTTCCCGCCGGTGTGCGCGTAGACTCACTTGGAAATCCCAGGGTCGGGATTACCGATATTTCCGGTTGGGGATACGATGTCTATTACGCCTTCTCGTCCGACGGCGGATATACCTGGCCTTTCCCGACTACGGTAGCGGCCTCGAGCGCCGACGAGTGGGAACCGAAACTGCGTCTCGACGACGCCGCGAATACATTTTTGGTCTGGTCTGACGAAAGACATGTGGATACCGATATATATTGCGTGTGGTCGGAGGATGGCGGCTGGACGCTACGTCCCGACCAGCATCAGGTCAACCAAAGCCCCGGTTCTTACGACCAGCTCTGGCCGGGGATAGGTCTATTCCTGTCCGACACTATCCGGCGACTCGATGTCGTCTGGTGGGACGAGCGAACCGACCCGGACGGAGATATTTACTATAATGGCGCGAAGTGGTGGCGAACGAACCTCAATGTGATGCTCCACGACTCTCTCGCCAATCCTATGGGCGGGACTGTAACCCTTTCGTATACGAGTTTCGGAGTGTTTATCGAGCGGGAGGTCTCGACTGGATATCATATAGTCTATCACGACCCCGGGACGGAGATATGCCTCGACCGTATCAGTTCCGGTTCCGATGCCGTGGAACGCTGGATTTACGATACTCTCGACAATTTCTGCGTTACTCCTCCGGTGCCGGGCAATACATACGACGTAATCTACTACGACCAGTATTACACAACATTCACGACTGTAATAGGTAATGCGCCAGCGTGCACCGCCAGCACTATACCTTCGCTGGCATTTACCTATGAATATTTCGACCTGACCGAGGTAGAGTTCACCGATTATATCGGCTGGGCGAACGTCCGCGGAGAATGGCATTATACTCCGGCTTATCCATCCGACCCGGATGCCGATATGCGCTGGTATTGCCCCGAACCAGACGGGATTGTTCTCTCACCTGTCGTAGAGCCGGTATATTTCTTCCAGTTTAAGGCGACATTCCTCGACCCGTTACGGTTAAACGACCACGAGTGCACACATACTGTCCCACATTTTACATTGACCGAGCGCTGGATGGGCGGCACTAATATCGGCGGGACAACGCCTCTTACGGACTGGACCGATTGCGGGAGCAACTACGCCTATGTCGACCCGAAAGTAATCTCAGAATCACAACGATGGGATATTACTATCGACCCGACCGGAATAGTGGACGGCCTGGGGCCGTACCAGCCGGGGGCATACCATCAGTGGCGACCGACTATTAATCTTATCGGCCCCTATATGCCCGAAAACCCGACATATTGCGAAACGCTTTATGTCGGCGGCGTGAGAACCGGGGAAGCTAATCTCAGCGGCGTATATCAACCGTGGGCGGACTGTGGAAGTCCATTGTGGATGGGCGAGTTCACAACGCTCGGGTGGGTAGCCCGCGACCCGCGTGTCTTCGACCCCGTAACCAGCGCCTTTATGGCGATAATCCGTTACGGCAACGTGGTTACCGTTATACTGGAAAACGATTTCGGTTATGGTGTGCTAATCGCGGATAGCGTCGAGGTTACAAGCGGTTTTCCGCTGGGTTGGGCGCCGACATCTGAACACCATATCTGCGCTGTATCCCCTCAGGTTTTCGGCTCAACGAGGTTCGTTTTCACACACTGGTCCGACCTCGGAGACACCTGCCACGACGTAATCCCGGTCGGCGATACGACCTGGACAGCCTATTTCGACAAGGAATATTTCCTCGATATTATCTCCGACCACGGTTCACCGTGGGGTGAGGGATGGTATCCCGAAGGCACGGTTGCGAACTTCGGTGTCGACAGCGTTACCGATACGACCGGCGGCGTCCGATATGTATTCGACCATTGGGAGGGCACCGGAACCGGTTCGTATACAGGCCCCGATACATCCGCCGACGTTACTATGGATAATCCCATAACTGAAACGGCTTATTGGAATTCGCAGTTCCGCCTTATTCTCGACTATACCGGAACCGACACGCTCGTCCCGACACAGACCGGTGAGGGCTGGTATGCCGGTGGCGAATCGCCGCTTATCACAACAGATTCTATAATTGGCGACGACGGCCCCGACGATACCCTGCGATATGTATTCGACCATTGGGAAAGCACCCCGTCTGGTGCGACGTTTGGCAATATGTATCATGCCAACACACAAATATACATCGGGATGCCTTATACCGCTACCGCTGTCTACGTCCGACAGTGGAGTTTCACAGTCGAATCGACCGACTCGTCGCTCGGCAGTCCGGACCCCGCTATCGGCAAGCACTGGTATAACGATGGCGATACGGTTCACGCCGAGGTTACCAGCCCCGACGGCGGTATGTATTGCACCGGCTATCTTGGCTATGGCAGTCTTTCCGACGGCGCTTTGTCCTGGCTCAATTTTGCCATTACACAACCATCGGGTGTTACCTGGTTATGGGGCGAACAATATGAATTTACCGTTACTTCCGACCCTTATGAGTGGGTTATGGGTATGGCGAGTCCCGACCCGCCCGCGGGGACATATTATTATATTCCGGGAACGAGCGACGAATTCAGCGTCGATGAGTTCACTTCGGAAATGGCCGGTTACCGCTATCGTTGCGACGGTTGGATTGGCACCGGGCCAGCGGCTCCGGACGGCGACAC
>QNEE01000042.1 GCA_003645085.1 bacterium
AAATTTGCCCGCCAATCAATACAGACACCTTTATTAAGGCGACGTTCTGTCCCACCGATGGCCACGCCAATCCGTTTCTGACAAATTTTGCCTATGTCCGTGCCGCGGAAAGAAGCGGAGCCAAAGTATTTCGGCATACCGAGGCCACCGGTATCGAGGTCGATAAAGGCCGCGTAAAAGCCGTTCATACGACCACCGGTAAGATTTCGACCCCTGTCGTTGTTAACGCGGCAGGCCCGTGGTCGAAACAGGTCGCCGCTCTGGCTGGGTTAGATATACCGACATATTCCGAACGGCATCAATGCCTCGCTACAGAACCGGTCGAACCGTTGTTCGATACTATGGTCATTAGTTTCCAAATAGGGATTTATCTTCAGCAGGTCCCCCACGGCAGTTTTGTGATGGGAATCGGCGAGAAAGAGAAACCGAGTCACAATATCCACTCCAGCTGGCAGTGGCTCGAATTCTTTACAGGCGAACTTCTATCCATATTACCGGTTCTCAAAAACCTGCGGGTAGTGCGCCAGTGGGCAGGAAGCTACAATCGAACTCCAGATGCCGCGCCGATACTCGGCGAACATCCTGAAGTCGGCGGTTTTTTCAACGCCGTCGGTTTCTCGGGTCACGGTTTTATGATTGGCCCGATGACCGCGGTTTGTATGGCCGAACTTATTACCGGCGGCGTCCCGCCTGTGAATATAGACTACCTCTCAGTAGAAAGGTTCGAGAAAGGTGAACTCGTTATCGAACCGAGTGTGGTCGGCTGAAAAATCCCCGGTAACTCCTCCATCTCCCGTTCGACGCGCGAAAAGCCGAGGAAAGAATACACGGAACCGCGCCATGCGGAAAAAGCGATTACTACGGCTCGCCACAGAATAACGAGGTAACGAAGCAGGGCTCCGGAACGAGAAGAGACATAATTCTCGGAATTATACTCCTTATAATAGCTCCATCTATACAAGTCCCTCGCTATCATCAAAAAAATATCTCTAAATCGAGTTTTCTCTTTACTTATCGATATTTTCGAATTATATTGATGTCCAAGTGCCGGATGCGTTCTAAAAATGGGTATCTCGGTAGAAATAATCCCCGTTAATTCGCGATGACCGATTCCGAAAAGAAGGATATAGCCGAAGAAGTAGAGAGCGATGTCGGCGAAAGAAAACCGCATAAGGTCGGTCCCGAAAGCACCGCGTCGATGTCGCCGGCGGAATTGGCAGCCGAATTAATAAAAAGGCTCCACCTCGCTATCCAAAAAATGGAGATGTATGGCAGTTCCCACCCGATAACCGTCTCTTCCCTGCATCAGGCATATAATTTCTTTCGTATCGTCCTCGACCGCCGACCGACCGTTACACTATCCATAAACGACGACGGTTCGATTCTCGTCGACGAAGAAGAAATGCCGAAAACCTATTTCACCGAGAGGTTCAGCCGGGATTTCGAGCACCATCGTATTCACTCCCTTACTTTCCTTCGCAAACTTACACTTCAGGATTTGATTGTCCTGCTAAAGTTTTTAGAGAGACGAATCGGGCGTAGCGAGGATAGAGGCCTCATCGAAGAGTACCTCGCGCAGAACAAAGTCCATTCTATCGAGGTTAACAAGGTCCGCTATCGGATGGTTGTCGATGGCGAAGAGGCCGGAGATGGGATGACCTTTTTCCGAAAAGGTGAAGTGGCAGAGTTGTTCGCTCAGAACCCGGAGATAATAGCCGCTTTGATAAGAGCGGATTCCGAGCAAACGAAACAGACGGCTAAAAACCTCGCGGATGTGATGCCGACCATTCGCAAATCGGTTTCTGAAGACGAGATAATCGACCGGGTTATCCGGATTATAGAAAAACAAAAACTCGGAAAAGACGAAACGGAAATAGACCGTAATATAAACGCGATAATAGATAATCTGAAGCGAAGCTTGAGCGACCGCCAAAAGGAGGAATTGCGAAGTAGATTAGAAAAGGTGCGCGACGAGATAATTCTCGATAGCCATGATAAAACCGCAGAATATATCGAGGACGAGCGCACTTTACGGAGAGTGGGACTCGTTAAAGAAATCGAAACGTATATCGAAATGATAAAAGAGGGAGCCGAACCAGAACACCTTAAAAACACCCTTAAAGGCTTCTTGAATAGCGCCATAGATGTCGCCGAAAAGGAGGACGTCGATAACGTCTATACACTTTTTGTCAGGAATTTCAAGGAAAACCCTCTTCCAGCGTTTCTCGGAACGGTCGAGGTTTTTGTCGATACGCTATTCGAAAGGGCCGATGACAGCGTCGTAAGAAAATTCTCGAAAGAACGCGCTCTCGAAAAACAGATGGAAAAGAATTATGACCACGGTTCTGAATATCTGACCATGGTTCTCGTGTGGATTACGTATCAATTCTTGAAACAGAATCAACTTTTATCGGCCTTACAAATTGCGCGCGTTTTTGAGAAGAAAAAAGATGAAAGCGAAAAAGATTCCCCGTTTGTCGCCGATGCCAAGACCTTTTTCAAATCACTTACTATTGGCGAACCTCTCCAGGCACTCATAGATTCTATACATAAAAAGCGTTTTGATATTCCGCCGGAGGTAGAAGAGTTATTTAAGCTCGTCCGTTCGGCGCGGATTCCCGAGGAATTCCTCAAACGAATGGAAAACGAGGACAGAGAATACGCTATCCGGGTCGCCGGGGCGTTGAAAGTTATAAAACGGAAAGCTATATGGGTTTTCGCGAACGAGGTTAAAGGGATTAAGGATATCATCCGCGACCCATTCGGGAACCTTCTTACGGATGCCCAAAGAAGACGGGCGGCCGGCGCGATGTTGGCGCTGGCTATACTTGCCGAGGAACTTGCCATACCTATTCTCGCCGAGTATGTCGAGGATAAGGACCCGGCGGTGCGATTCGCAAGTATCGAAGCCATTTCTCGAATCGAATCCCCAAAAGCGACAAAATTGTTAGTTCGATATCTATACACCAATCCAGGAAGCTGGGAAGGCGACCTTTTAAGACTTATTCCGAGGATGGACCCAGAAACGGCGGTTCCGCTTCTTGTGAGATATTTCCATACACGAAAGGATAAATGGCTCGATATAATCCGCGTATTAGGGCGAATTGGCGGCCCGGAAACACGAGAGTTCTTACTCGAAACCCTCGATATGTGGAGTTTATACGTTGGAGGGATGGATAAATTCCAAACAGAGAATTTTATTTTGGCGTTGCTCGAAGCAATAAATAAGATTCCGCCGGACCCGGAAATGAAACGCGCGTTGAAATTCTTTCTGTCCGATTGGAATAACCGCGATGTCGTCCGCGGTATCGCGGGGATATTTAATATCAGTTCCGACCGAGTTACCGCAAGAGTTAAGGAAATCCTTGCCGGATGGAGGAATGTATAAAAAGCGGCTTTTTATTTGACTAACGGTTCGATTATATGTATTATATATAGATATGAGATTTTATTTTAGAAAATACCTTCATTCCCTTTTGATTTTTCTTGCGGTCGAGTCTGTATGGCCTTGCACTATTGCCGTGGTTTCGGGGACGCATTACGGGCGACCTATTCTGTGGAAAAACCGCGACGTTCCAAATGTTCATCAGGAGGTTCGCTATTTCGACGGCGAACCATTCGATTTTGTCGGCAATGTTTACGAGGGCGAGACAAATCGGACCTGGGCTGGCATCAATAGTGCCGGATTCGGTATCGTAAATACCGATACCTATAATCAGGGACCTCGCGGAACGACCGGCCCGGACGACGGCGAGGTTATGTATTACGCACTCGAAAATTTCGCGACGATTGACGAATTTCAGGCGTATCTCGACAGCACGAACGCATCCGGACGGCGGGGAACGCATTGTTACGGTGTTATCGACGCTTTCGGAGGCGCCGCGATTTTCGAGGCCGCAAGGTTCGACTATGTTCGTTTCGATGCCTATGACAACCCAGAAAATGTGCTTATCCGGACGAACTACGCCGATTCCGGCGACCCGGATTCTCTTGTCGGCGAGGAAAGACGTATTCGTGCCGAGGAGATAATATCTATCTCCACATCTATAGACCCGGAACTGTTTCTTTTCGTTCTCGCGCGCGACCTCGCCACCGAAGAACTCGACCCGTATCCGCTCCCGTTTACCGGCATTTTCGGTTCGTATCCGCCCGGGGTTATCAGCACGCATCACACGATAAACCGTTATTATACTTCGAGTTCCAGCGTAATCGTAGGTCAGGGCAAAGACCTTATACCGGGGGTTCTATGGGAATACCTCGGTCAGCCTATCGTATCTATTCCCGTGCCTGTTTGGGTGCGGGCTGGGGCAGTGCCGCCCGGTTTATGTTCGCCTTCGGGGAGCGAGCTTTGCGACCTCGCCAACGAGTTTAAATCCCTTATCTATGTTATGCCGTGGGCTATCGATACCTATATATTGAGCGACCTTCTCGCGTTTTTCCATACCTGTGAGCGCGATATCTATCACGAGGTCGAGTGGTATTACACTGCGGGACCGTCCGAGTTCCCAGATTCGAGCGAGCTTGCGACAATCGAATATAATATGGTCAATCAGGTTCTGGCCAAATATTACGAAATCCGTGCATTACTTGTCCACGAAAGGGGATATGATATCCCGTCACAGGCGCGCATCGTGGTTCGTCCGAACCCGTTTAATGGTCGGGGGAGTCTCGAGGTTTTTTCGCCAAAAGCGGGCTGCGCCGATGTCGTTCTTTACGATATGTCTGGTAGGATTGCGGCTTTTTTAATGCGTTCCGCTTCGATTTTTCCTGGCCAGAATTCTGTGTCGATAACCACGGAGAACCTCCCGAGCGGTATCTATACCGCCTGTCTATCGATAAACAATCAGAAACAAGCCGCCTCGCGAGTGGTTGTAGTAAAATAATTTATTTCGGAATTTAAATCGCGCAATCCCGGCTGTCACGCTCCGTGCTACGCCCTCATAAGGATTATCGAACATATTAATATCGGGCGCACGGATTCCCCACACTACAAAGACACCACCCTCGTGCCAGCCGGCTACATTGGATTTCCGAATACGTTATAGTTGAAACCGTTGAAACGGTAATAATGGGTGTTTGACAAATAACTCGACTATTGGATTTGCGGCCGACGCTGCTTTCAGGAAACTTAACTTAAAGTATATTTAAACTTGCATAAAACTTAAAAAACGCTTAATTACCGATACGAAATGGCTCACCTTGTTGGAATAGATACGATTAAAGACGGTGCGGTTTTGATTTACGAGACAGCGGAGCCCGAGTCTATAAGCCTTGCGGTAAGATATGCTCTACAGAAAAACGGGTTTGCGCTGGAGGACGGCACGCCGGAAGACGGGACATATCGGCTCGTTCAGCCCGGCCTTATGCGCCGGTTGATTAAGCCTTATATCGGGATTAACGTATCTATCCAACCGGTGGGGAAATCGGTTCGGGTTAGATTTGCGGATATCTCGGATATCGGAGACGACGAGGTCGCGCGGGGCATACGGCTACGGAACCTCCGCAAGATAGTATCGCTCCTGCGTAGAATTGAAATCTGATTTTCTATTATCGTCGCATAAGTTCAACCGTCAATATCTCGATGCCTATTTTGAATAGTTTTTTATGGCTCTCGAAAACTGGTTCCGGGGCTTTGTCCGGGTCGAACCATTCTGCATAGGAAACATCGTCTCCGGGCCGAGGCTCCTCGCTATCGGCTTTTATCAGAAATCCCGCAATCATCAGATTTACATACATTTCGCTTTTTTCGCCCTCGACGCCGAGTTGGCGGATTATCTCGCCGCGCAGGCCGGTTTCCTCGTAAAGCTCGCGCAGGACACATTCCTGCGGCGTCTCGTCGATTTCCACGAACCCGCCGGCAAGCGCCCATTCGCCATAGGCGGGCTCCACCGCACGTTTCGTCATAAGAACTTGCCCCAGCTCGTTGAAGACCACTGCGCAGGTTGCCGGTAGTGGGTTTTCGTAGAGAGTGCGACCGCAGCTCTCGCAGACCGACCGGTTACGCCCTTCGATATTCCGTTTTTTGATTCTGGCTCCGCAAAAAGGGCAGTATTTCTTGGTTTGGGTCATTTCGTTTTTCGGTTTCGAACCATTACTGTTTTTTCTTCGCATTATTTCCCGGTTTAATCTTTTTGTCGATAACCCATTCTGATAAGAAAGCTACAACCAGGCCGATTGTCACGCCATAGGCCGCTCCTATTAGCACGTCTGCCGGCCAATGGACACCCACGTAAACGCGGCTATAAGCGACTATGAAAGAAAGCAAGTAAAGCGGCGCCGCTTTCCAGCGAAACCGCACAACAAAAGGGGTAAATACGCCGAACGAATTCGCGGAGTGCAAACTTGGCATCGCGAAACCGGTTCCACAATCGACCAGAAGGCGGCCTATCTCGAGATGGCACGGTCTGGCGCGCGCGAATAGCGGTTTTAATAGATAATGCCCAACCGGGTCGATAATAACGACCGTGACTAAAGCTGCCGCGACAGCGACTCTTCCGTTTCGCCGACCAAAGACCGCAAAACACAGGAAAAAAGCCAATATAACCAGCATACCGCCGGTCTGGTCGGTAAAAAGGGGCATAACGCTATCCAGCGAGCGGCAACTCCAATCGATATTGATTATCTTGAAAAGAGCGAGGTCGATATTCTCGAGTCGGCTTAACAATTTACAATGGTGATATATGGAGGTCGCGATTTCGCTAGCGATGCCGCCAAAAGCTCTTTTGCGGATAGCACCGCCCGACGTAGCGATTTGCCGTCGGCAAGCTCGATGGCAATCATCGAGGACAAAACGCAACCGGTTCCGCGGAAATCGCCGTTAATCCGCTCCGACGGCAATTCGATGACGCCGTAATCATCGACAAGAACATCGACCGGCTCACCCGAAGCGTGTCCACCGGTTACTATCACTGCGACTCCGGAATCGGAATGTATTTGCTTTCCTGCAGCCGCGGCGCTTTTAATATCATTAACAGGTATTTTAGTCAACACAGCTGCTTCGTCCCAGTTTGGTGACACTATGTCACATTTTTGTAACAGTTTCTGTCTTAAAAAAGCGACGCCATCCGTGTCGAGAAGCTCGAGCCCGCTGGTGGAGCGTATTACCGGGTCGAGCACTACTGGAATCCCGGCGGTTTTTTCGAGCGTATCGGCGACAATTTCCGCAATTGTCCTATTGGCGAGCATCCCGATTTTTATCGCCGCAGGTTCTGCCGAAATCGCGGCCTCGAGCATCGAACGGAAAAGCCGCGGTGCGGTCGGCTCGACAAAAATGGCTTTCTTGTGGGTTTGCACCGCGATTCCCGTAACGGCGCCAGCGCAGGGTTTTCCGCGTGCGGCGCAAACCGCGATGTCGAGGAGAATACCCGCGCCGCCGGTCGGGTCCAAACCGGCAATAGAGAGTATCGGCACGTTTATCATAAAAAACAAATTAGTGATATTCGGACTGATTCGCAAGGCGTTTGTTATGAGGGATTTTCGCAAAGTAATTCACGTGGAATAATCCGATAAAAATGCGGGGCTTATCCCGGGAAAATGCGACATAATCGTTTCTTCGGTTTTCGCCGAAATGTTTAGTTCCTTTCGGCATAGATTATGCTTATATCTCTAAACCCTTTGTTTCGTCTATTTCAATCCGCAGGGGACCGGAGAACGATGAAAACTGAAACCGGAATTATCGTTTTGATTTGCCTTTTAATCTCGATTTCGGTGGGGATACCGATCGAGGTCGAGGAATCAGCGGCCGGATTCGAAATTTCCTGGGTTGCGCCGCAACTCGATTCGACTATTGTTGGAGACGATTACTTGCTTTTGGGCGCCGGAGGCGCGACTATCGACGCCGAGCCGGGAACGCCGGGCATCCCGTGTTTTTCGTTTCCGGTCGTTCTTCCGCAGGTAGGCGATTACGATTTTATAGTCGAATCGATACGCTGGGAACCGATGGGCAAAGGCGACCTCGCCCCGGCTGCAAGATGGGGGGGATACCCCGAAGGCCCATATTATAGAATTTACGAGCGTAATGATTCGGCCTTTTCCGAAAACCGTTGGTTTCCCGAAAATCCTGTCGGTTTTTTCGATGCCGGTTTTATGCGAAATATTCGGATTGGTCGGTTTTATATACATCCAGTTCGCTATAATCCCGTTTCCAGAGAATTGGAAAGACTGGTCGAGCTCGAGGCGCTCTTCGAATTCGATGTTCGCGGTGCAGTTGCTCCGGCATTTCCAGACGCTATCGAAAGCGCGATTATCGCAAACTCGCTAAACCCGACGACCGGGCGGGAATTTGTCCGGAAAAAACCACGTCGCCGAATAGAAACCGGGATTTTGTCCAAAGCGGAAACCTGGTTTACGATTCCGGTTAGTTCACCGGGTCTTTTAAAAATCGACCGTAGTTATCTGGCCTCTTTAGGCATCGACCCCGACGAGGTCGACCCGGACAGAATACGCATTTTCGACGACGGCTGGCGCGAGATGGATATCGGGATATATTCAGAATTGCCAGATTTAGAAGAGGTTCCTCTTTACGCTGTCGGTCTCGGCGACGGCAGCTTCGACTCGGGGGATGCCCTGTATTTTTACGCCCGAGGACCGTCGGATTGGTTCGTTAACAACTGCGGTCTCGCTTTCCATATGCACAGATTTACTTTCGAGAACCGCTACTGGCTAACCGTCGCGGGCGATTTCGACGGAGACGCAGAGCGTCTGGTTCCGGAAACGGTTCCCCCTGCGGATACTGTTACTTCGGGTATGATTATGCACCATATAGAATACGACCAGACCTACGCCAAAACCGGCAACGATATCGGCTGGGGTTGGGAACGCACATACTTAAAGCATATCAGCTTTATCGACTCGAGACTCGACACCTCGCATACCGTTACCGTATCCTACCGAAACGTTCCGGTCGCGGATGAGTCCTGCCCGACTCCCAATCCAACCGTTAACGGTCATTCGCCCGATTCGACGGGGTCTCTTTCATCGGGAAGAACAGGCTTCTATAACGATGTTTTTACGAGAGGGACCAATAGCATAGAAATATCCTTCGGCGGATTCGCAGTGCTTTTCGATTATTACGAGATTGTATACAGGATAGAGCTTATGGAGCGAAACGGCAATCTGACATTCGCCGGATTAAATAACCCAGCAACCTACGTTTTCGAGGGTTTCAGCGCCGAGCCGCTTGTTTTCGATATCACCGACGAGGTCGATTTAAGATTGCTCTCTGTCGATAATCTCGGTGGAGGTAAATACGCCTTTTCCGATAGCGCGGTCTGCAGAAGATATTATATCACTTCGACATCCGAGGCGGGGACGCCTAATTTCGGCAGGCTGGAGAATCTTGCCAATCTCAGGGATAGGAACTTCGGTTGCGATTTGATTCTGGTGATTCCCGAGGGTCTCGAAACCGACCTCGAGGAATACATTAATTTCCGCGAAAGCAGAGGAACGAGTGTCGAATGGGTCTATATCGAAGATATACTGAACGAATTCGGTTTCGGCGCGGACGACCCGACCGCTATCCGGGATTTCCTCAGATATGTATGGCTGACAACCGACCCAGCACCGCAATATGTTCTTCTTGTCGGCGATGCTACCTGGGACCCGCGCGGAATAACCGACCCGTCGCCGACGCATTGTCCAGCGGCGCTTTGTGTAAGCAACGCCCCCGAGGATTACTTTTACTCGGTTACCGAAGGGGATTATGTTCGGGATTACGCCGGCGGTAGAGTTCCAGTTAACGTAAAACAGGAATGGCGTGACTGGGTAGCCAAACTGAAAGAGGCCGAAGGCTCCCCCGATTTTGGCCCATGGCGAATACATTATGTATTTTGCGCGGATGACGAACGTGTTACAGGAAACAACCCGGATACATACACACACACAAACCAGACAAGCAGTAATTCTCTGGGGTTGCCCGGGTGGGCGGATAACGATATGATATACCTCGTCGATTATCCGATAACCTCGACGGGCCTGAAACCTCTCGCCCGGGAGGACCTAATCGATTCGTGGAACGAGGGCGCCGCTCTGGTTAATTATATCGGTCACGGCAATTTCCGGTTGTGGTCCCATGAGGAGATTTTCGAGGCGACAAGCTGTGTTCCGAGGCTCGAAAATAAATGGAAATTACCGATAGTATTCAGCGCATCCTGTGAGGTAGGGTTGTTCTATCGAACGACTGGGCAGTGTATTGCCGAGCAGGTTATACTGATTCCCGAGGCTGGTGCTGTCGCGTCGGTAGCGGCCACACGGATGACCTCGGCGGGAAGCAACGGCGCGCTCGACAACCGTTTTATTCAAAATTGCTGGGGAAATAGGGAGAACACGACCGCGGGTGTAGCCCTGTCCACAGCAAAAGGGGGGACTTCGTATTCCAGCAACGACGGGCAATACGTCCTCTTCGGCGACCCGTCTATGTCGGTCGGTCCGCCGCCGCTCGAGGTCGTTCTCGATGCCGTTCCCGACTCGATAATCGCGGGGAACATAACGCACATTACGGGTGAGGTCCGGGAGGATTCCGTTATCAGAAGCGATTTTAACGGCACCGCCTATATTCTCGTTTATGATTCGGGTTTTATGAGGACATACTCGTCGGAAATCATATCCGGGTCGGTTACATATTATGTTCCGGGGAACAGGCTGTTCGCCGGGCCGGTCGATGTCGAAAACGGCAGATTCGAGGCGGAATTCGTTTCTCCGATAGATATTTCATATAATACTAACGGCGGTAAAATCGTCGTTTATGCGTTTTCCGAAACCGAAGAGGGCGTGGGTTTTCTGGACAGTCTTCCCGTCTATGGGGATACCTCGCTCGTCATCACGGATACCCTCTGTCCGGAAATCAAACTTACCTTGGAAGGCCCCGGTTTCGCCGACCTTGGGGTCCTTTGCGGCGGTGGAACCCTGATATGCGAGCTTTACGATACGAACGGGATAAATATCTCCGGCGCGGCAGGGCACACGATTATGATGACAATCGACGGAGCCGAAGCCGCTGCGGTCGATTTATCTCCCTATTTTAGCTACTATCGAAACAGCTTTACAAGAGGCCGGGTCGAATACGAGATTGGAGATATATCGCCGGGTGTGCACACAGTCCGTGTTAAGGCCTGGGATAATCTCGGCAACGGTTGCGCGGAGGAACTCCTTTTCGAGGTCGATGACTGCGAGCTTGCCATATCCAACCCGCTCGCTTATCCTAACCCTTTTAAGAGCGAGACGGATATTACTTTCAATATCGACGAGCCGGCGGAGGTTACTATCAGGATATTCACCCTATCCGGCAGGTTCGTCAGGGAGATATCCGCACCGGTCGAGCCGGCGTTCGCGATTGTTCGCTGGGATGGTAAAGACAGGCGCGGGACACCGGTCGCCAACGGGACATATATTGTCAAGATAGAAGCGAGGTCGTCGAGCGGCGAGACGGTAAGCTCTATTATGAAAATAGCCAGAACGCGTTGATTTAGTTGTCCCGGATAATTTACCTCGAATAGCCCGCGCACACTCCATTTGGGCCATAGAAAACACATTACAGTCGAATAAAGCCAAGGTAAAACCTACGGTAAAGGCATACGCATATATATCCTGACCGTAATCCGATGTTCCCATCGGCTGTAGAAACCGTAGACGGCTTCCGGCAGGTCGAGGCGGAACGCGAGCCTCCGACGGTCGCCCGGAGGGAAATTCGCCGACAAACCGTCTGCAGGCCTTCCAAGGGTGTCGCCGTCGAACCATTTTATCTCGCTTGTTAACAGGTCCTCGGAAAGGTCGTTGAAATCTCCGGGGAACGCCTCGCCGTGCGCGGGGATTATCAGCGCGGAAAGTTTATAGAGGTTTATACCGGAGGTATCGAGCCTTTCGGCGAATGTCCAGCCACCGGGGGAGAACGAAAAGGTGTCCGAGCTGTGCGGGTAGATATCGGCCTCCGTTATCGAAAGCCCGACCTGAATAGGAACATCGCCATTGTGTATTAAAATCGGCATTTGCAGGAGATTTGTAACGATAGACGGTTCCCCGAAAACGGTATCGGGTCGCCAGGATGTCCCGAAAATAAGGAGCTTTATAGTAGGTTCGACGACCGGCCCTGGTAGCGGAGGAATCCCGAGTGCGCATACGGTCAGACCGTCGGAAGCGCGAAACGAATAGGGTGAACCACTCGATGTTGGCGCGAGACCGTGCAACCATTTTCTGTAAACCGCCCCGTCGGTGTAGTCTGTATCTGTGGGGTTTTCGCGTGCCATGGAAAAACCCTCCGTCGAATCCCAGACACCATCGTAGTTTTTATCGAAAAGCAGGTTTACATAATCCGGCGGGTCGTTATCGGCATCGAAATATTCGACTCGCCAGACGAAAAAAGTATCTTTGGTGCCCGTTTCCGGTTCGAGGCCGTCGGATACATATCCTTCATCTCCTACCCATTCGAGGTGCGGAGGGTTATTACGAGTGTTCTCGGAACCGGGAGAACCGCGTTCTAAAGAGCCGGGCTTAAAGCCTCTCGAAATTTCGGAAGTGAACCAATTTGTAGAGTTCGAGCCGTCGCCGGGAGGGTCGATTCGGGACATACTGTATCGCGCGGAGTCATCGGGGGAATCGAATCCCGCAAAAGGTGCCAGGCCATCGCCGGCAATATCGATTATTCCGCCTATTTCGCTGGGGTTATCGAACAATCGAAGAAGGAGTCTGCCGTTGAGAAGCGAAACCTCTTCGTCGATTATGTCGGGGATAGTGTTTAATGCGCACGTGGATTCCGTCTCGGCAAAATTGGAGATGATGAAAAACTCGTTCGGGGCGATTATGCCCGAATCTATATTCAACATATCGACCGGCTCTGGCGAGGTCGCGGTCAGCGCCTTGACCATAAACGGGGTTTGAGAGAAATCCACAGTTTTATCGGAATAGTTACGAAGCTCGACCCACTCGTCGAACCGGGAGCGCATACTTCCTGCCCAGGCCAGCTCGCTGAATACGACGTCGCCGTTTTCAAAATGGACGAAAAAACTATCCGAATAGAAGGCGTCGGACGAATCTGTGCCGTCGAATACGTAAGTGCGAGCTGCGTAAAACCTTCCGGGTAAGGTATAAGAACTCGGTAGTTCGGCTGTAAATGGGAGAATAGAATCGATTGTCGTTACAATCACGGTATCGTCCAGAAGCCAGTCGAAAATAACTATCGGGTCGCCGGGGATTGTATCGGAGTCAGATACCCCGAAAGCCGTCGCGGCGACTACGGTATCGTCGGCGATATATGCCGGCTCGATACGGAGCGACTCCGGCGAATCCGGCGGGATATTTTTATAATTCTCGGAACCGGGAGTGCCGCGTTCGATAGCGCCGGGAGCGAAACCAATCGTAAGGCAGGCAACGTGCCAGTTATCCGGTTCGGAACCGTCGCCGGGGGGGTCGTTTCTTTCCATCGACCAATAGACCCTATGTTCGGGGATATACCTTCCAGACATCGTGTAACCCTCGCCGTCGTCGGCGATATCGAGGATGGGAGACGAATCGTTCGGGCCGGCATAAAGAGCGTAGCTGGTGTTGCTGTTCGTTAGGACGAGGCCGCCGGAAACGACGTCCGGTGTAGCGCTTATGATGCTGCTCGACGGTTCGCGGCGGCATATAAGAAAAAGACCGTTCGGCGGTAGGACACCGTCCTCGATAACCAGCATTAACTCGTCCTCGCGATATAACGACCACGGCGTTTCGGAAAAATCGACGGTCTCGTCGGTCATATTGCGTATTTCCAGGAATTCATCGTAGGGAGATAGCGAGGTTCCCATCCACATAAGCTCGTTTATCACGGCATCGCCGAAAGACCACGCAAAAACGGCGGTAGCCGAGATAATTATTCCGATTGCGATTCTCACTCTTGACAGTTGAATACGATTTTGTTAACTTAGAGCATTATGGCAATCCTAATTACCGGCATTCCCGGAGTCGGCAAAACCACAGTGCTTAAGCGATTGGCCGATAAGGTCGGCGACCGGGCATCGGGTTTTATTACTATCGAAATCCGCGAGAGCGGGCGTCGTATCGGGTTCGATATCGTTACTTTCGAAGGCCGGCGAGGAATTCTCGCGCGAAAAGGGCTTAGCTCGCCACACCGCGTCGGCGGTTACGGCGTAGATATCGAATCGTTCGACCGAATAGCGATTCCCGCTATCGAACTTGCCTCGAATAAGATACTAATTATCGACGAGATTGGCAAGATGGAATTATTCTCACGGAAATTCAGGGAAGCGGTTATTACGGCGCTCGATTCCAAAATGCCTGTTGTAGCGGCGATTATGCAAAAAAGTCATCCGTTCGCAGATGCGATTAAATCGCGCTCCGATTGCGGAATTATCGAGGTTACCCGTTCGAATAGAGATAGATTGCCGGAAAGGCTGATAAAACTATGCGGCGCGTGATAATGCACCTCGATATGGACGCCTTTTATTCGTCGGTATAGTAACTCGACCGGCCGGAACCCCGTGGAAAACCGGTTATAGTGGGTGCCGACCTAAAATCGGGGCGAGGTGTAATAAGCGTGGCGAGTTACGAGGCAACGGAGTTTGGTGTTCACTCGGGGATGCCCATAACCCGAGCGTTCAGGTTTTATCCCGAGGGCGTGTTTCTGTGTCCGAGATTTAAAAGATATAGAGAGCTTTCAGACAGGATATTCGGGATTCTCTGGGAAATCGGCCCCGATGTGGACCTCTATCTATCGACGAGACTTTTGTCGATTTGGCCGGCAAAGAGCGGTTCCACGGCGACTCGATAAACCTCGAACAGGCGCTCGACGATATTCACGAACGTTTCGGCGACGATGCTATAGGAAGAGGTTCGGAACTGGAAAAACCGGACAGGTAATCGTGGGTTAGGAAGACTAATCGAAGGTTAGTATCGTTCCCGGGTTCTCGATTATCCCTCTTTCCGTGATAAACGATGTGATTAATTTTATCGGCGTGATGTCGAAAGCGGGGTTTTCCGCAGGAGCTTCGGCGGGTGCCCAGATTGTGTCGTGCCAGCCACGAATTTCGCGCGGTTCGCGTTGTTCGATTTCGATATCGTTGCCGGTCGATAAAGTCATATCGATAGTGCTCGTGGGAGCGGCGATATAGAACGGTATATCGAAATAGTCGCATAGGATAGCCAGATTAAGAGTGCCGATTTTATTTGCGGTATCGCCGTTTGCGGTGATTCTATCCGCGCCGACGATTACGGCATCCACGAGACCGCGTAACATAAGGCTCGCGGCGACGTCGTCGCAGATTATTTTATACGGAATATCGAGCCTCGAAAGCTCCCATGCTGTCAATCTCGCGCCCTGGAGAAGCGGGCGGGTTTCATCGACCCAGACCGTCTCGATACCGTTTTCAAGGTGCGCCGCGTGAATCACACCGAGTGCGGTTCCAACCCCGCCGGTAGCGAGTGCGCCGGTGTTGCAATGTGTGAGAACGCGGTCGGCGTTTTCGAGCAATGGCGCACCAATTCGTGCTATAACCTCGCAAGATTCGACCTCTTCCTTATATATATTATCCGCTTCGCGGCGAATGGCCTCGAGAAGGTTCTCCAATCCACGTGGTAGCTTGTTTATAACGATGTCGTCCATACGCTCGAGGGTGACGAAAAGGTTGCGGGCGGTAGGTCTCGTTTCTGCGATTTGTTCACGGACGAGCCGATATCGTTCCATCAAGTTTCGGGGATTGTCGGAATAGAATTTATTCATTCCGATAAGAACGGCGTAACCAGCGGCGATACCAAGCAGAGGTGCGCCTCTGGCCGCGAGTCCACGGACGGCGTCGAGTAGCGGTTCGAGCTCGGCTATTTCGAGCCAGACCTCGTTTTGCGGGAGTTCTCGCTGGTCGAGAATATAGAGAACGCCGTTTTCGTAGCGCAGCGGTTTTATCGCGGGTTTTAATTTATTAACCTCGTGCATATTATGTATCGGGTTTCTCGGTTTGATATTTTGGATATAAAGACGAATATGTAAATGGATGCGCGGGTTCGCGGCTACTTTATCAGCATCGCACGGCCGGTATCGAGCCGTTCGCCGGATTTTGCGCGGACAAGATACAATCCACTGGGCAACTCATTGCCGTCTGTCGATAAGCCGTCCCACCGTATTCTCGCTATACCGGGTGGCTGTTCGCTTTCGATAGAGCGGACCTTACGTCCGGAGATGTCGTAAATCTCGATATCTACGTCGGCGGCGTTTGGAAGCGCGACAATTATATCCATTGCGGCGTTGAAAGGATTGGGCACACAACCGAGAATCGCAAAATTACCCGGCAGGATTTGTTCGGAACTAATCCCGTAAAGACCTTCGGTGAGAGCGATATTGTCGCCGTCTGTTAATCTCCGATTATCGATGTTTATAATGGCGTCGTCGGGCAACGAAACGGATATAACAGCCGGTTTCCGCAGAAGTATCCGCCATTCGCCGTTGGGCGAGAGGTCCCGGGAAAGCTCGATACCGTCGCAGTAGAGAACGGCGGCGCGTTGGGTGCCATCGGGTGGTATCGGCGGCAAAGGAATATCGCCGCAGC
>QNEE01000043.1 GCA_003645085.1 bacterium
CGGAATTCTGCAGAGCGATATTCTTCTTAAATTGTGAAACCTGAGCCTCGTTGTGGGCGAGAACAAGATACCCACCCTGGCGGAATTCGATATCGTAATCGAGTTCTTCCGACAAATGCTCGAAAATATCTACGGAGCCTTTTGCGAGTCGGCAGTTGGCTTCGAGACCCCATTGCTGGCGGACTCCTGCGCCACAGCGACCGGTAGAGCCGCTCGATATGTAGCTTTTTTCGAGGATAACGACATTTTTAACGCCGCGTTTCGTAAGCTCATAGGCTATCCCGGAGCCGATAATGCCTCCGCCGATAATTACGACATCCGCCGAACGAGGCAGTTCACTCATTTTTGCCCCTTTCGGAACCGACGCTTATAGCCTCGAAAGTTGTAACCTGAACCGGGGGGCGACTGGTCGGCATCGCTACATCTTCCACCGGTACCCCCTTTACCCGAGCCAATTCGCGTCGTATCAAGGGAAGACATGTTCTTCCTCCACAGGGTCCCATACCGCAGCGCAGGTAACGCTTCAATTCCTCGAAATCGGTGTAGCCGTCTGCAATCGCAGAACGGATATCTTCCAGTGTCAAATCCTCGCAACGGCAGATTATTGTTTCGTTTTCGCGCACTTTGTTCGCGGTTTTAATGTTCCCGGTTTGCAATAATAAAAAACCTATCGATTGCGGTCAAGCCTAAATCGCGTAGGAGTCTCCCCTGAATTTTGCTGTGATTACATATAATAGATTGTGTTACAACTCATTAGCGGGGCCACGACATAGTTTGCTAAATTTTCGCGCGTGGACGGGCTGGCACGCCTTTCGCTACGTCCTTTTGCAGGTTTTTGCTACATTATGCGGACGCAAAAGTCGCGCCAGCCCGCAATTTCGTTTAACACTCCGTTACCTACGGCAACCGTAGGCCGTCCATCAGTAATTCGAAATTCTCGTTCGTCATAATTTTTCGGGGCAACTCTCAAAAACCGTAAAAAAACCGCCGACACAAGGCCGGCGGGTTTTTTATAGCTATTTACGATAGCGCATCAGGGAGAGGAGGCTTTGGCTTTCAGGTCGAGACGGATGGCCTGGCTATCGATCCACGACGAAACCGCGGTGGGGGTTTTTAGCTGAAGCCACAGGTTTTCTGTGCGACTTGTGCTATCCGCCGTAGCGTCCTGGATATCTGTTCCGCCGGGGCCGAATATTGTGCCTGTGGCCCAGGTAAATCCTGTATCGTAGACCGCATCGTTTATCGTAAAAGTTACCGGCGGAGTGGCGTTATCGTCGAAATATGCTCTAAGCGCGTATTGGTCGTCGCCGGGATTCGGCTCGAGTGCCCAGCCTGTCGCGGAGTAGCCTTTTATTCCCATATCTATAGCAGCGGTGCCCTGGTTTTTTATTATAAAGACGTCGGCGGCTTCCATAGTTTTGGTGAAGTTCAAAGGCACGCTATCGGCGATTGTCCAGTCGTTGCTGTCGGCGAGGTTCACGACTACCCATGTAAGAACCTGTTCCTCGTAGCGTCCCCACGCTTGCCAATCGGGAGGCCCCACCGGCCAATCTTCGATATTATCGACGAGGTCGTATCCGCGGCACCGGAAATAATATGTAGTATCCTCGAATACGGTGTCCGGTGATAACGGCCCGAAAATATCGCTCGTAAGAGTAGTCCGGACATGCCAGTCTTCCCACGAGCCTCCGGCGTTGCGCCTGTATTGGACGTCGTAATAACGAATACCCCAACCGATACCGTCTTCGATAGTCGTGTCGGCACCACCCCAGCTAATCGGAAAGTTAGGCGCGCTGGATATCGTATCGGCGCCGAGGTCATTCACCGACGTGAACGGTGCGCGTTCGTCCCATTCGACCTTACGGTAACCGGGTCGGTTTATATAGAATGTGCCGTCTGTGAGGAATGAATCGGTAACGTGGCTCGCATTGCCGAGGTTATCTGCGACGCGGTATCCGGTAACGGACTCGCGCAACTCGGTTTCTGTGCCGCCGTTCGTAATCGCGTTCCAGCGTAATTCATAACCCCCCCCGGTGGGCCAATCGGCGATAAGGACAACCGCTGACGCCGCGACCATAATTACTGCTATCCATTTGTATTTCATTTTTTCTCCTATTTTTTTTAATATAAGGATTATTTAAGGCATAAGCAAGTGAAATTATGGTAATTGTCCGGATACACCCCATATCGCTCCCAGGGAGTTGGTATTAAACGCTCCGGCCCATACACCGAGAGGATTATATGTATCCAACACGTTATAACTTGCGATAGAATTAGGCGCGGCGCCGGTATCGTTCAGGTCGAATGTAAGCACACCGTCGCCGTTTCCTGCCAACGTATTACGAAGAATTTGGTAGGGGCCGCCTGCCAATATAATACCGTCGGAATCGCTATATCTGACCACGTTGTTATCGACTATAAAACCGTCCGGCATATCTTGTAACGAGATACCGTTCACAGTGCAACCTATGATATTGTTGTCCTTGACGATACCTTCAGCGCAGTTCGCCAGGTTTATTCCGGTGCTTGTGAATCCGAGGGAGTTGATATCGTTGCCGATGATGTTCGCTAACCTACAACCGGAACCGTTAACAGCATATATTATATTCGAGGTGAAATCGTTTGCGAGAACCGCGATAGAAGTATTTAATCCGGCATCGACGCCGGTCAAGCAATCTACGAAGTGGTTTGCTTTAATTTCGGCAGAACCGTCTTCGCCGACCGTGATTCCCGGACCGCCGTCCAATGTATTAAAGCGGTTGGCTTCGAAATAGGCGAAGACGCTCGTTCCGGTAACCGCCACCGGGACGAATAAATCGCAACCCGACACGTGGACTTCGGTCATTCCAGCGGCGCCGGCTTGAATTACAAGCGAAGCATAGAAGATACAATCGGTTATCGACCAGTAACCCTCGAAAGTCGATGGCGTCCCGATATAACAATCGCGAATGTATCCCGCATTAAAGCCTGTTACCGTATTCGTTCCGCTCGAGTAGAAATCGCTTTCGAATACGCAACTGTATGTTCGCATAACGACGTCGCCGCTGAATTCGCACTCGTAGGCCTGCGCATCGTCCAATGTAACAATGCCCTCGCCGAAGCTCACATCTGAAACGTTGCCGTTGAAAACCATATCGCCGCCGATATAAGTTACGTTTGCTCCGGAGCCACGCAGATATACTTCGGGCGGTATCGTTACGCCGCCGGCATAGCTACCGGGGGCGAGGTCGATAAGAGTTTCGACACCGCTCAGCGCGGCGACCGCGTCGGCGAGATTCGTGAAATCGGCGTTATCGTAACCCACCGTGATGACGTATTCTGGTTCCCAATCGGTGCGGAAGGTGGAATCGTCGAGGAGCGACACGCCGCCGATAACGTCGAGGCTATCGTCGACCTCGATTATATCCCCGACTGCCTGAATCGAATCGGCGATAAGTTCGCCCATTACTTTGAGCGCTTCGGATACGACCACCGTATCGTGGCTGGTGGCGTTCAATGTGTCGAACCGAACGCCGGGCGCGGGCGGAAGATTCGCCCAGTTGAAATGCCCAGCACCGTCGGCGGTAAGAACCTGCCCTGTCGCGCCTGTGCCGACACCGTCGTTGATACCGCCTGTGGGTATCGCCAAGTCGTTATATACCAAAGCGTTACCATATTCGTCAGCCTGGAAAACAGGTGCACCGTCAGACCTTTGGACTATGAAAGCATTATCGGCATCATCATCGGCGTCTATCCTGCAGATAAAGTCCACGTTCGATTGGAAAAGACCGTTATCGGTATGATAGAATCCAGTGCCGAGTGCGATATTGCCCGCAGGCGACCAGTAATTGGCGTCATTCCAGATGCCGTTACCGGCGGCAGCGCCAAGATACAAAGCGTCGCCGCTAACCGGAGCCGTGATACTTACTGCGTTAATCCCATCGGTGATAATAGTATTTCCGAGGTCATAAGCATCTTGAAGAGTGCCGCCGCCACCACCGCCGCCGAGCATAGTCGTCGTTGTCCCGTCATAGTAATAAAGCTGGTCGTCGGCGTTATTTACGTAGATACCGTGATTGCCGGCTGCTATCGGATTAGGCGGAACGGGGTCCAAGACGAGAGCGATCGGGTCGATTGTGCCGAGAACGTGTAAGTCGCCATCGACGACGAGGGAGTCGGTAACCCGGACGTTACCCTCGAAATATCCCGCCCAATTGCCGAGTGTTGTGGTTGTTCTGGCATAGATGCCGTATTCCACGCCCGTTCCGGCGTTTTGCGCATCGAAATATCCGCCGTAGGCGTCGCCCGTAGAGGTTACCTCGAATATCGTGCCCCGGGACTCGATGCCGTATGCACTGCCCACAGTATTGCCCGGTGCGGTAATTCCCTCTGTAAGCGTTCCGATGGCCAAACCGGCGCCGTCGTTGAAACCGAGAACCTGAATGCCGCCGGCGTTCGCGGAGCCGTGATTGGTTCCCTGTAAATATCCGCCCCAGGCGTCGTCTATGTTAGTTTCCGCTTCGGACCTAATGCCAGTAGCCAGAGCGGCGACGGATGAAGAATATATATCGAGACCGAGAGCATCGTCGCCTATGGCCCCACCTACATTACGGACCTCTATATGTTGGCCTACCGCTTCACCGGGGCCGGGCCAGATATTAACGACATAAAGCATCGTATCGAGTGTAGAACCGACGAAAAGCCCGCTGCCATCGACAATGATTGAATCGCGAATGAAGATAGTATTTCCCATCGCCTCGATGGTGTCGGTTACGAGTTCTTGCGTCCATAGCTTGTCTTCAACATATACCGTATCCGCCATTTCGTTCCACAACATCGGCGTCTGGACACCGAGGTCCGCCCACAATACACCGTGTGTAAGGACATCGCTAACGGTTTCTATTGCGGGGCCGGTGCCGGTATTGACGAAAAATGCCGTTGGGTCGAGGCTGCTATTAACGGCAACTAACGCTGTGTCGCCCGGAGCCGGGTCGGTAGCATCCAGAAAAACCGGACCGGCATCGGTTATAATAGAACGCCCTACGCCAGAGCCGCCGCAGTCGTAAGCGGCGTCGAGAGTAATGCAGCCGCCGCCCGCGAGGGTGGTGAGGTTCCAGGAGCCATCCGCGTCTTCGGTGATACTAACCGAGCCGTCGCTGGAGCGAAGGAGGTCATCGCCCGACGAATCGCGGTAATGGGCTGCCTCGATTGTGCCGTCGGCGAATATATCACCCGCGCATATCTCGACTGCCGGAGGCGCAGCAGCGGTATAGTCCAGAACGAGAATATCGTCGATCTTCATCTGGAACATATCTGTAACGAGACAATGTTCCCAGGCGAGATATATCGTCCCGCCGACATATGGAGTTAGGTCGATTATATGTTCTTCCCAGACATCGCTAGTTAGGGTTACGTCCTCGAGGGTAACAGTAAATGAGGCCAAGTCGCTCGTTGTTGTAGAAAGTTTTACGTAATAGTGTTCCGCAGGATACCACGCGTCCTGGGCTGCCACCCAATACCGAAGTTCTGGAAATGTTGCTGTAGTAAGGTCTATTTGTGTAGTAATCAGCCAGTTGTCCGGTGTGAGAGGAACCCCATCCCACGAAGCGCTAACTGCGACCGAGTCCCCTGTATGGGTTGGATGCCCCGGAGGGCCTCCGCCGAACCAAACAAATCCATCGCCGTCGTTATCCACGTTTAGCCATCCGGCAGGGGGTATGCCGTTTTCGAAACCCTCATCGAGTAAAGTTATATGCGGCGCGACACCTCCGCCGAATTTCGCGCAACCGTCGACGGAAATATGGTCGTCGAAGTAGACGGTATCGCCCCAGGCCTGGATGCTGTCCGCGATAAGTTCTCCCCAGACCTCGAGAGCCTCGGTGACCACGACCGTGTCGTGGTCGGTTGCGTTGATTGTATCGAGGCGTGTAATCCAATCGGGCCACTCGGTGATAGAATAGTCGAGAGTAAGGCTGCCGGCGCCGATATCGCCTTCCGCTATGATGTCGCCGCTGCCACTGACTACAACGGTAGGCGGAGCCGGACCGGCAACGCCGGCGATGGTTACGTTATCGACCATCCAATACCACGCCCAGTTATCGTCGTCGTTATACACGAACATAACCTGAAACGCAGGATTTATATAAGCCGATATGTCGAAGACCTCTTTGCTATAAGTATCGGCTCGATAACTATAAAGCAATGACCAAGTGGTTCCGTCGAATACCCACAGGTTACCGTAATCCGTCGAACTGAACCAATCGAAGTGGCAGCCGAAATATAGATATACCTCGGTATAAGCCGAAATATCCACTGCTGGAGAGGTCATAGAGCTATAAACATGGACGCCGCTACCGGCATCGTCCGAGTCGACGATTGGGAAAACCCCGCTTATGTCTGCCGCCGGGTCGGGGATTCGCCCGCCGGGGTTCGTCGTATTCCAGACAATACCGGAACCGGAACTGTCATCGATAGTCCATAAGCCTAATCCCGCCTCGAAGTCATCGAAGAACAGCGTGTCCATCGGAGGAGCGCCGAGCCCGAAATTACCGTTGCCGTCAATCCAGAAATCGGCGGCCTGAGCCGCGGAATCTTGATTCCATATTACATCGTCGGGGACGAGTCCTCCTCCCGCACCGATTGCGTTCCATGTTGCGCCGTCGTAGTATTTCAGCTCGTCGTCGGCGTCGTCGTAATAGACTTTACCCTCAACGCCACCCGGAGCGGCAGCTTGAGGTTGAAAAGTAATCGCTTTCGGGTCGAGCTCGCCGAATATCGTCGCATCACCGTGTTCGTTGACACTGAAAACAACGAGACCGCTGTCGTTTTTGACTAAAAACTCGTCGTCGCTTGCCGATACGTTTTTATCGAGTTGCACGGTTATATCGCTATTGGACCATATTTCGCCGTTCATACGAAGGTCGCCGGAGCAGAATATTGCCGGGCCTGCGCCGGCATTATAAACGTAAAGGGCTTCTTCGTCGTCATCGTTCGTGCGAACCTCGAGAGCGGTGCCGTCGTCGGGGCCGACATAAGCGGTCCTTATATCGACCGGTGTTCCGGTAGCGACCTGTATTTGGTCGCCGAGGTCGTAAGCGCCCTGCAGGTCGTTCGGTAGAAGGTCTCCCGCAACATAATTCCCCAGGCTCTCTGCTTTGACGGCGTAATAGGCGGAATCGACATAAAGCGCGGCCATAGCGAAAGGAACCGCCGTTATATATACACGTGGAACGAGAATATTGCCGTCGATTTCCAGTTCCATATACAGGTCGCCGGTGAGTTCTGCAAGACTCAGGTCGACATCATACTGGATATCGAAAAGCCCTTTTACAATCGGGACGTTCGTAATAACGTCGCTCGAAAGCAACGTCCCTGCGGTTGGGTCGTCGTAGATACGGACGGCCATATCGAGAGTGTCGTTGATACCGACGCCGACCGGGTCGGTTAGTTTGCCCTGATAATTGAAGACCTTCGGAACCGCCAATGCGGCAGTTACGAGAGCAATCATCACAAGAGCGAGAACCGTCTTCCTCATTTTTCCTCCTCTGAATTTTATGACGAGTTCCGAGAGTAAAGATTAGCTCAGCCGCGTAAAACGGCTGGATATAGCTTTCTTCTCCCGGTAATTTCGCCTGATATAATTTTTATCCCCAGAATTGTAGAGGTAAGGTAAAAAAAAAATTAGTTAATGCAAGGGAAATTTTTTTATTATCGGGTAAAGGAACAATGGTATCCGCCCTGTTTAAGGAGTAATTCTATCCAGAAGAACACGAAAAATGGACAAACTAAGTGGATGTGGCGAAAGCGAAAAGGGTGTCTATTTCGGTAGTTCTTCCGGACCCCAGCTGGAGACCTTCCTTATCTTTTTTACACCCACCGCCCTAATAGCCTTCTAAACCGCGGTCTATTAGCGGTCTATTAATAGACTTTGCGGGTTCCAGTTAGGATAAATTTACTTACGTATCGAATTCGATTTTAAGGCCGCTAAATCGGGTTTGCAGCCTTCACTAACCAATTATTTTATCTGGTTGTTCTGTTCTGGATATCGTGTTCAACATCGTAAAGTAGTATTCTCATTTTCTGTTTGTTACCGCGGGTAGCGCTAATACGATTTGCGTATGATTCCATCAGGTTTGCCCTTCGCAACATCTCTTCACGAATCTCGGGCTTCGCCGATTCTGCCTGTTCTCTGACTGTTTTTGCATCTTCTCGGATTTTAGCGGCTTCTATTCTGGCCTGTGTAGCGTTAGTATTGAGATTCCCCCAGGACAGAATACCTCCTAGAAATTCGATTGTCTTTTCTCTCTCTCTTTGAATATCGAGCGGGGTCGTTTCTGCGATAGTTGTTTCTTCTATATTCGTCGGCCCTGCAGGTTCCGATTCGGTGGTTTTTATATCTATCGGTTCCCGAATGGCCGTCCTTTCAGCGTCAGCTCCAATTAGAACCAGTCCTTTGCTATCTTCAGTTACTTCGGGCTTTCCGCTTGGACGTTCTGTATCGAGAGTTTCTGGTTCGGTGTTTGTGATATACAGACCTATTCTATCGTGTTGTTGTTCGACCCTTCTATGTTTCTCGCCGGTCAGGATATCCCCGGCTTCATTCAGGATTTCTATGACCTCTTCTTTTCCCCTCGCTCTGGATTCGATTTCGCTATCCGACGGGCTATTCCTGAAACATAGGAATCCTATCATAAGCGCCGAAATAACGGCTGTGTAGATTAATGTTCTTTTTAAATCGATACTCATAACGGTTCTTCTAGTATTCCGGGGCGGATACTATTGTCATCGTCGGAAAATCGAGAACTCTCTTCCTTGTCCATCCGGCTACAACCAATCTTATTAGTATTTTCCGTGATGAGGACGGTCCAATTACGGCTATTTCCAAGCCGCCGGGGAATTCATTATCAACCGAGGAAAAACCGGGAACATCTGATTTCACCGGGAAACTATCCGATTTGTTAAATGAAACCCCGATTGTCTGATTTATGGGTTTTACAAGATACATCAAGCTGTTTGTGCCTAATACTATCGAAACCGGCGTGTCCATAGAACCTATTCTGTAAAAGGCCAGATTGGGATTACTCTCTGAAACATCCCAACAGTATTTCACCCCAAAATCGTTTTCGAGTGTGTATTTTATGCTATCCAGAGGGTGTGTTGCCGAATCGCTCCAGATATGTTCCAAATCCAGGTAGTCGGCGTAACGCACGCTTTCCCACTTCACTAAAGCCAGGCAATAGTTATAAGGTCGTATTTCCCTTGTAGTGTCTTTGGTCAAATAAAAGCACACAAACCTATACAGATTGATATCATAGGCCCTGGATTCGACGGTAAAAGAGGCTCCATTTTCTATTTTAGCGAAAAACAGCTCATTGCCGAATATCGACGAATCGAATTCGGATGTTTCGGGGTTTAAAGAGGCGGTAGGGGATATAGAGGGCAACTTCGAGAAACTCACCGGGTCGGGTAGTTCGGAATACGGGATAATATCTTCATAAGGGGTATCCCTGTCAAAAAATTTTTTCCCCCTTATAACGTTTCTATCCATCGAACGAATGGCGTTCTGCCCTCCGCTTTTTAATTCTTCGTATAGACGCATCGAATAATTGACACGATTAACCGAATTCGTTAGATAAAAAAGCGTCGTAATAAGAATCGAAAGTAATAATAACGATATCATCATTTCTACGAGGCTGACACCGTTAACTCTTTTATGCGGTTTTCTACGGAACGCTATTTCTCTATGTGCTAACATTAACGAGCACTCTTATTTGATGGTATGAGTAATGAGACAGGATATCTCTTCGGAAAGCCTCGACCCGAATTATATAAGCACCTTCTGTAGCCAGATTTATATTTACAGGGCCGGATGTTATAATATGCGAACCGTCCGGACGTTCACCGGTTACAGTCGGGGTGTCGTCCGATTCGTAATACCAATGGCGCCCGCCGTCGGGTGAGTATTTGATAGCAAACTGCAGATAATCACTCTCGTAAAAATCCGCCGGATAAGAATAGCCGTATTTAAGCCCATCCCATCTTACCCAATCGGCACTCCAATCCAGGGAAAAATCGAATTCGACCGAAGAGTTCGGTTCGGGGTCTGTTATCTCGATTCTCGGTAATTGGTGTATTCGGCTCGAAGATGGCTTTCCGGGATGTCCCTCATCCATAAACCCTTGAGTCATCGAAGCCAGACCATACATTACTATCCAGCTCGCGCCCTGGTCTTTCGACGGCGAAAGACCGTTGACGAGGATATGGGCGACATGACCGGTCAGGTTCGGTTCTCCCGCCGGAGGATACAGATTGACTATAGCGCTGGCTTTATCGCTACTGTATGTATAATAGATATTCGATAATTGCGTTTCATATCTATAGAATTCGTAATAGTTATCGTTCCACTCGACCGGGAACCCGTGTGGAGGACTATTCGAGTTCAGGACAAACGGTCTCGCCGCTCTCATCTTACTTGTAAGGGGCAATTTAAATCGGACGGCGAGGGATTCACCATCACTAGTGATATTCGCTTCGGAACTATAGCCGTAATAGTAGTGTGTGAATGTTCTTCTCATGTGGTGCGCGGTTCCCTGCGGCACGGCATTGAAGAAGCTGATGCACCCCGGCCCCTGTGTGCGCTTAATCCTATCCTGATCTGAGGTAAAATCGCCTCCCCATTCGGCATCGGAGTATTTTATGCGGGCGAAAGTGTTGTCGTCGAGGTTTCCCTGAGTTTTCCACGTTGCCCAATAGGATTCGGGATAAAGTTCGCCGAGCCACGGGAAAACCGTCCAACTACCGTCGCGGGCGCCCGGGATTCTCGTTCGTTCATAGCTCGAGGTTATCTCGTCTATCTTGTTCGATGGGCTTACGTCGTTAACCCACGGCGTCGTTTCCATCGGGATACCCCTATCGTATTCCGGGTGATTGGCGGCATCGCCGCCGATTTCCTGTCCCATTCCATAATAGTAGTATGAATATCCCGTCATCGCGTTCCATATAGCGTCGGCACGAGTTATCGCGTGGCGAATAAGCATAAACGCCTTCGGAATATCGACATCGATTCTCTGGGTCTCTCCCTTCCAAAGGTTGGCGTAGTGTTTATTAAAACCGTGATAGTCGCTCCCGATTCCTCTATCGTTGAAGAACCAGTTATACCCGGCGTTTGCCTTTATATCGGCATACGGCATCAGGCGCGGGTCGCCTAATAGCTGTAGCTGTTCTATAATGGGTGGTGCGATACTGCGCCAAAAATAGGTTTCCGAGCGATTCGTCGGCGGATTTGCATAGTTGCTGCTCGGGCCTATAAAAGTAACAAATGTTACCATAGCGGTATCGGGCAATCCGGTCTCGTCGATAGTAATAACCCATCGCGCGGTGTTCTTAACCACGTTGCCATTTGTCGCCAAATCGCGTGAGAAGTCGTTGCCGGCTTCGGTGGCGCAGGGTATATACTCATACCCATAAAGGCGTTTTTGTGACATAATCCCACCCGACGGCGGGCCGTTATTCCAGGGTGTTCTCGACGGAGTATCGTAAAGTTCTATGAGAGTGCCGTAGGAACCGCCCACGGTAGTTACTGAAATCGAATAATCGATTGCGGCAACAGCGTTTCGCCAGGAATAGAGGATAGTATCGCAACCTTCCATTTTTTTGATATCGAAATAACTGGAACCGATATCGAGTCCCGGGAAAAATATGCAGATATTATCTACTACGGAGCAACCATCGTGATTTGCCGGGTCTGTCCAGTATGCATAAACGCGTATATCGGCATCTTCATCGTCATTATAAAACATCTTTTGCGGATGCGCCACTACGCGCAAGTTTGGATGGTCGTCCGCGTCTTTTGCCGGGTCGGAGTAATTGCGAACGGGCGGCAGCGGTATTAATTCGCCGTGGAGGTTAAAAATAAGCGCGTTTTCGTATTTGCCGGGATTATCATACATATCTTGAAAAAGCATCGATAAAGAAGGTTCCGGTGCCGCGAGACCGGCGGTTTCGTAGGCACTAACCATAGCGTTATAGCGTTCGACCTCTTCGGGGTAGCGAACGGCGTGATTATAATAATCCGCAAGCGTATACGGGTAAATAGGGTCGTCGAATTGAACGCCGTCAACGTTCTTATTGCCGGCGACTTCGTCGGGAGGATAGTAGAAAAAATCATTGTCCACGAAAATCGCCGATGGATAGATGTAGCAGTAGGGTAAAGCCCCGGCATCGGTTGCGTCGTTGGCTCTATTAAAAAATGGTCGATAATACGGGTCCCGGCCAAAGCCGTTGCGGGTTATCCAATGGACTCTGTATTCGAGGCCCGGATTACGCGCTCTTAACGAATTAATAGCCTGTTGCATCATAGGCTTCATTACGGACATATCGACCCACCAACCCGGCGTATTTTCTATAGCGATAGCGTAGACATCGTAGACCTGTGTCGGAGGGAAAACGTCTCCAGCGGTTTTTAGAAGTTTCGTTAGTTGCGCCAGCAAAAGACCCGCCTCACTCGGAGAATCTTCGCTGGAATAATAGACCTTTACACTTACAAGTCTTGCGCGGGGTTCTCCATGAATTGGCAAAATATCGATAGTCCGAAGGAATTTCCATCCGCCATCCGTATCTACGGTATTGCCCGAGAGAACGTGAGATGGATTAGTAATATTCGTATCGGCCGTTAGGACCGGTTTTGGGGTAAGGTCCTTAAACCTGTCGATTTCTATTACGTCCTCTCCGGCGAGGCTATATGCCGTAATTTCCTCTAACATCTGGTTACATTTTTCGAGAGCGAATGCTCTATCGCGGTTGCGGGTAATGAGTTTCAACGACCCGATTAAAAAGCCTATTATAGCCGTAGCCACGGAGGCGACGATGACGGACATTATCAATATCTCCATTATTGTCATTCCGCTTTCACGTGGTCTCGCCGTATATCTCGATATTTTAGGCCTCGATTTCATAGTGTTTCGAGTGAATATGTCCTTTTCATCCTGTAATTCCCTATGAGTTGAACTACGAGGTTGAGAACGTCGCTATTATATAAAACGGTCGATTTATCGTAACCGCCGGTTCCTATTTCGCCGCCTCCGACAGTGACTATTTGACCCTCGACCCAACTCGGTGGACGCAGGTCTATTCGACCGGTTACGTATATCATTCCCACGAAATTAGAATTTGAACCGGTCGCGAACGTCAGGTCGCCGTCGACGAATAAAACTCCCCCACCGTTCAATGGGTGCGACGCAGTGAACTCACAATCCCCCTGAATATATATTAAAGCGAAATCCGGTAACTGAAGTGGCAAACCTTCGGCGCCTTCGTCGGAAATATAATCGGCAAGGTTACGCAGACTCGTTTCCTCCATCCCGAATATGTCGCGGCAGGTTAGTTTCAATTCGCTAAAACTCTTATATCTTGGGTCTCCACGAACATCTGCGCCGGAGCGTATTATCGGATTCCCGTAACGTTTATAGCAAATTCCTGTTATTCCGGTTCCGGCATTACCTCCAATCAACATACATCTGGATTCGCAGGTAAGGTCTCGTCCTTTATCGAGAACCACCGCGGCTTCGACAGCGGGATTTATGTTCAGCATCCGTATTTCCGTCGTAACCCGGACATCTTCGAGTATATCGTTTGGCGGTTCGTCGAAATCGTAGGTAGAGTCGTTTTCGATATATACAACTCCTCTGCTGGAGATTTTCCATATCCAACCCGAGCCGATTTCGCCTCGCTTTTCGGTTAAATCTTCCGTTAAGTCTTTTTCGACTATGTATATTCCTTTTACAAGATTGCGTTCGTCGACCGTAACAGAACGCATAATACCTCTGGACGGGTCTTCGGATTCCGCGGATGTAGGTTCGAATTCTCCGACTGGGAGCAATGTTTGTCGGCGAAACCAGAAAAGGGCATCTTGAGTTCCGGCCTGAGCGAGGTCTACTGCTCTTTCTTTATGAAGGTATCTCGAGGTGGAACGTGAACTGGTAATTATCAGGTAGGTCAAGAAACCGACGCTCAGAAAAAGCACCATTAATAATGGCAAAACTATGCCTGCTGCTATCCCTCGCTTATTTTTTGCGTTAGGGTGCATTTTCTGTGCTCGCTTTTATATATTTACACTACTCTCCATTTAAAGTATATTTTTTTATTTACATAGTGCAACCAGCAAACAAAGGGGACATATTGCGTATTAAAAATACGCAGTCTTATATAATGGTCGGTGGTAGATATATGAGGGAACTACTTGGGGAGAGTATTGAGATACGTGGCCAGGTTTATATCCTTATCGATGATACCGAGTTTCTTTCGAATATGATTTCGGTGTTTTTCGACCGTTCTCGTCGATATGTTTAATAATTTAGCAATCTCTTTTGAAGTAAGCCCGTTTTTAATCATATTGCATATTTCCATTTCTCTCCGGGTTAATTTAAAAGTATCTCTCGATATTTTACTCCCAAACGGGTCGGTTATTTTTTTCAAGGTTTTTTCGAGCAGTTCAAGGCTTTGCTGGCTTAAACGAGTCTCTTCACTTTTTAGCTTACTTATCAACGGCAGTAGGATTCTATCCACATTATCCAATATGTGTGCTTCCATTTCCTCTTTCTCGACCTGCACTTGTTTTAGGACTTCTCTTAATGCAATGTTCTTATCACGCAGAAGTATATTTTGTTCGGATAATTTCTTTTCGCTTTTCTGCAGTAGTTTTTCGGTTCGTTTTCGTTCTGTTATTTCTTTTTCTAATTTATCGACCGTTTCGGTTAACTCACCGGTTCTTTTTATCACAAGTTCTTCGAGTCGGTTTCGGTATTTCTTTATCTCTTCTTCTGTTCGTCTTCGTTCTGTAATGTCTCTTAGAAGAAGAACCGCGCCTTGTTCGTTACTTAGAACGCCTTTGATAAGTTCCACCGGAAAAGACCTTCCGTCTCTTTTTTTACCGGTTCCAAGACCAATATCGAAACCTTCGTTCCTCAGTTTTTCGTATATCTCGTCGTATAGTAGTTTTTCTTTAACTCCGTTCTTAAAAAGGCAATCAGTCGATTTACCTAATATGTCACCTACTTCATAACCGAACATCTTTTCGACAGATTTGTTGCAAATGCTTATTTTATTATCCGAATCTACAACCAGGAATACATCTGGAGCAATACTGTCAATTATGTCTTCCAGTTCATTTTGTTTTTTTAATGCTATTTTCCATTTACGATAGGTTAGCCAAAGAAGACAAGCCAATATCAAAAAAATAACATTGATGATGGAATATTCCAGAAATGGAAACCGGGAGTAAGTCGAAAAAAATTCGAAAAGCCTATCCAATAAAGTGACACCGATACTAAATATCGCAAAACCTATAGCGATAACTATCACTATAGTTAAATATCTTCGTTCTCGTTTTTCGATTCTCGGCGTCTTAATCATTGAATTTCCTATTCCCGGGGTTGTCGATGTTGTTCTTTGATGTTCGTTTTAATATGGTTCAACCTGAATTAAAATACAAACACGTTATTATTAAATATACTAATTTCATAGAAGGAATTTGTCAACTTTGATTATTCCACCTATAATGGTGGTCTGGTTGTGTAAATCAGGACGATATATTTGAAATCGTTCCAATACTTCGGCGGACAAAAGAACCTTATCGGCTTTATTGCACGACGAGGCTTCGGTTATATACTTGAGAGTCGGTACTGATAAGAAAGGTCAAAATGAGCTAATTATAAGAGACTACTTATGCTTCTTTATGAGATATACCGCGTCTTTTAACCATCGCGAATGCGCTTTGTATAGAGATAGTAGTCTTTCATAGATAAGTCTTAGGCGGTAATCCGATTTGGTTTTCTTGTCCGACAGGGATTTTTCGATTTCGTCGGCAAGCAGTTTTGTCGATGTTTTTTGTTCCTCGAGAGCGGATAGAAGCTGTTCCTCGCTTAATATACCGCTCCCGAATAGACCGATATGCAGTTCTTCGAGAAAACGTGTCGGGGCGCGAAGCAGATTCAATGTGCCTTCCTCGACGGCTTCACGCCCTTTTTTTGTCAGTTCGTAGACCGTTCTCGGTGGAGATTTCCCTAACCTTATTTCCTTCGTTTTAAGAAAACCTCCCGATGCGAGCTTGCGAAGCGAATGATAGACGGACGATGTTGGCGTTTCGACCCAGTGGTAGAAGTTCCTATCCGAAATGCGGCGGATTATTTCGTAACCGTGCATCGGGGTTTCGGCGAGCAAAGCGAGAACCAATATATCGAGATTCGAGATTGGTTGCATATCCTTTTCGAGTGGTCGACCTTTTGGCCGACCCCGAGACGATTCGCCGTGCCCCGCCTTCGATTTCCGCTGCGATTAAGGGTTATTCGACCTGCTCGACTCGGGCACGGTATCCACGC
>QNEE01000044.1 GCA_003645085.1 bacterium
ACGCACATGTTAATTATAGTGGCGACGTCGTTGTCGATAATGCGGGCGATGTCTACGTCCTTTATCACGATAACGACAGCGTCTTTTGTAAGGTTTCCGAGGATGGCGGGGCGACATTCACGATAGACACAGTGCTCGTGAACGACTACCAGGCGCGGTTTCCAAACGCCCGAGGAAGTAAATTTCCGTCGTTTAACAGGGTCGATTATCCTTGTATCGACTATGTTTATACCTGGGCGGACCCGGACAGTCCGGTTGTTTCTTTGATGTTCGACCGCTATTGTATAGTTCCCGTTATAGAGGAAACTACGGAAGTTTGCGCACATTTCGGCGAGCCGGCGGAAAGCAGTTATACCTCCTGCGAGGACCAAAATATAACGGCGTATATCGGTTGCTGCGAATGGGGCACTATGGTCAAAATCACATCAACCGATTCCACTGTGGAATACTTCGATTCGACTACTATGTCGTGGCAGAACGCTCTCTACCTCGACCCTACGCCGTGGGGAACGTATTGGGTGCATCTCGATACCGATAGCTGCAACTGGGTCTGGAGTGAATATCCGGCTACGAGTTCCCACGGTGATTGGTTCCGCGTGCTTGTCAACAGCGACTGTGAAACCATCGACACGGCATTCATCCGAATTCAGGTCGATAATCAGGGCACTCTCTACGGAAACGGCACTTATATCGACACGACGCACGGTAATCCCGGCGGCGGTTCGACCGGCTGGCGCACCTTACACGAGTTCGACCTGACGCCGTATTTCCACGGCGAAGTCGATACGCTGGAAATAATGGGGTTCAACGCAGGCGGTATCGCTGGAATGTTGTTCGAGCTTTATGTAATATGCTCTTCGCCCTGCTGCGGTGAAATTGACTCCCTATCTATCGATTTCACTATTAACGGCGTTCATTACGGTGTAACCGATGGCGAAATTATCTGGGACGGCGATTCGACGCTCGTATTTACGCCGATACCGCCCGACACGTTCCGGGACGGCGATACCATTATCGCCTGTGTCGAGAATGCTGTCGATACATGCGGAGGCGTGCTCGATTCGGTCGTCTGCGTCGAGTTCTTCGTCGACCTGTCGCCTCCAGTAATATGGGATATCGTCCCGCCGCCGGATACAATAATAACCGATACCTTACCGAACATTTCGTTCCATCTGTTCGATTCTATAACCGGGGTCGATACCAGCAGTATCGTATTTACTGTCGAGGCACTGCCAGAGTCTCCGACAGTCGTTTGGGATGGGGCCTCGTGGCTTGTCGAATGGACGCCAGCATCTGCTTTTTCGCGCGGCGATACTGTCGATATATGCGTAACTGTAACCGATACTACCGATTACTGCCCCGACAACCGGCTCGATACCTGCTGGCAAATCTATATAAAACCGTGTGTGCCGGTCGATGTTTGGGTCGATTGCCCGCTGCCGTGCTATAGTTTTACGTCCTGTAGCACCCAGCAGATGATTTTCGGAATAAACGACACTACCGGCACGGGTATTGATACTATGCGAGTGTTTTTCGATGTGGAAATTTTCCGTGGCGGCGCCCTGTTCGATAGCTACACTGTCAGCGAACCGTCGGATAGCCTCTTTTTTACCATTTTCGGCGCGCTGGACTCGTTATATGCAACTGTAAGAGGAAATTGGGCGGACGGCGACAGTGTGATTATTAATATGGACAGCGTTTTTACAATCGACGGTTGTAAAACGGAACCGTAAATAACGTATCCAGTTTCTTTGAAAATCGTTAAAAACATAGCTTGAACCGAATTTATAGGTCGTGAATCTGAGCGGAAATCCAGGACTGGACAGACAGCCCGCTGGCCGCTGGCGCGAGAGCGGCTCCCGGTGTATCGGTCGGGAGTCCGTGCGTCCGATATAATATATTCGATAAACCTTATGAGGACGTAGCACGGAGCGTGACAGCGTGCGGTAACCCGACGACTTTTAATTTTCTTGACATTCCTATAGCAATAGTATATTTTCCCTATCGATATTTATAGAAACACATCGAACAGGAGAGCAGTTATATGAAAAGGAATAACTATCTAATTATAACCTTAGCGCTTTGCATTTCGCTGCTTTTCGCGCAAGAACAGATACCGGAAAACGTTGTCGCGAAAGTGAACGAGGTCGAGATTACTGTAGAGGAACTTACCGACCAGAACAACGAGATGGTTTCGCAAATCGAGAGATTTTACAGCAAAACTGCGGGTTCGTCCCGCGTAGTCAGGAGAATCGGTTCCCGTAATGCCGAAGACCTGCTCGAACGGGCTATTAACAAAACGCTTATTCTCGAGGAAGCGGAAAAGGCGAATATGGCCCAAGACCCCGATGTTCTGGCGGCTACCGAGGCCTTTAAGAATTCGATGATGATTGAAATGTATTTCCAGAAAGTCCTTATCGAAGAAGCCAGACCATCCATCGAGGAAGTCAAAGAAGAATACGAGAAATCTAACAGGTTTTATGAACCCGAACGGGCAAAAATTATCTCTATCAAAGCGGAAAACGCGGAAATAGCCGAGCAAAAAGCTGCCGAGTTGCGAGCAATCGATATAGAGAATCTAGGGGAAGGTCGATATAATATCGAAATAGTTCGAGTGCCTAAATCCAAAGAAAACGTTCAGGGAAGTAGCGCCAGCAATGCTAACCGCGACGAACGCAAAGGTTCGAAATTGAGGGGTAGAAGCCAGACCGGATATTCTATGTTGGCTGATGCCGAACCCGGCGATGTAATCGGTCCTATCGAGCAGGGCAACAGGTATATCGTCATGCTTGTTCTGGAGAAAATACCCGAAGGGAAAAAGCCGTTCGAAGAGGTAAAGGAAGAACTTACGCGTTCGATAACCGAAAGGAACCTCGCCGGGCTGCGCAGAAAAAAGGAAGAAGAACTTCGCAAGAACGCCACCGTTACGATATACTACGAGAATCTGAATAAGGCTTTCGCGGAATAGGTCGTTTGTTCGAAATATATAATTAGCGCTAAAGTTAAAAAGCAATATGGTTACGTGGACAATAGCTATCGCTATGCTTTCTCTGGTTATGGTAATCGGAGCTATCCTAAATTGGGGGCCGGTTATTCAGACCGTCCTATCTTATATGGTGCTCCTTGTGGCTCTGGCCATACTCCATCGTATCTGGTCAAAAACAAAAGCGAAAAGGATAGAGATTCTCGAGGACCAGCTTAATGAAATGTTGGAGGAAAACAAACGCCTTAAGGAAAAAGCCGCCCAAAAAGCCAAATAAACCTATACCGTTACCGCGTATTTATAGGGGTGCTTTAGCGCCCTTTTGTTTTATTTATAATTTACGCTTGATTTTTCTGTCCTTAAAAGCGATAATATCTACATTGATATATGCCTGTTATCACGGAGGAATATATGAGAAACCGCTTACTGATTTGCATAATAATTATTTTTGCTGTGCTATCGTGTTCCCGCGAAAAAAACACAGAGTATAAACTCCTTTATTCCGGTCCGGATAAATCTGAACCGGCGATAACCGACGCCGCTTATGTTGTCGATATTTTTATTCCTGAAAAAACTGCTAGATCCGATGCGGAAAGCCTCGCGATTGCTATCCTGAAAGAACATCTCGAATCTAACCCGGATTGTAAACGTGCGAAACTCAAAGTCTATTCCGATAGCGTAGATTACTATACCCGCCGACCCGAGATTAAGGTAACCTGGTTTGGCGCCGGAGAACCGCAAATAGAAATAAATAGATGGAAAGTAAATAATTAAGGTAGGCCATTCCTACAAAATACCCAGGGTTTGTATTTTAGATTTTAGCGACCAAAGCCCACGACTTTAGCCGTGTGGCGCTAATGACTTGTTGGATAATGGGTTGGCCACTTCGGTGGCTTTTGGAAAAGAGCGATTTCAATCGCTTTTATCGAGAATCGCAATTTTGCAGGAAAAATACTGAAGTAGATGAAAGGAGAAACGAAAGTGAAAGATATCCTCGAAAAATTTAATCTGACCGGAGAATTGCCCGGCACATTCAACGGGGAATGGTTCGGTAACGGCAAAATCCTGGAGGTTTATACTCCAATCGACGGCAACCTCATAGGAAAAGTTCGTCAGGCCAGCGCCGATGACTTTGGGAGGGTTATCGAGGCAGCACAAAATGCATTCCTAAAATGGCGGTCTGTTCCGGCCCCGAAAAGAGGGGAGTTTATACGCCGGCTTGGACACAGCCTCCGCGAACACAAGAAGGACCTAGGTGCGTTGGTTTCGCTCGAAATGGGGAAAATCCGCGCCGAGGGCGAAGGGGAAGTCCAGGAAATGATAGATGTTTGCGATTTCGCTGTCGGCATTTCGCGTCAGCTTTATGGCCTTACTATGAAATCCGAACGACCGGGGCATTTTATGATGGAGCAGTGGCACCCGCTTGGAATAGTGGGCATAATCACCGCTTTTAATTTCCCCGTTGCAGTGTGGGCCTGGAATATAGCCCTTTCGGTAGTCTGCGGAAACGCCAATATATGGAAACCGTCGAGTCAAACGCCGCTTACAGCTATAGTTTGCACAAAAATCGCCGAGACGATTTGTAAAGAAATGGATATCGACCCGGCGATACTCAGTCTGACCATTGGTCGCGGGTCAGAAGTCGGCGAGATGCTCATAAAGGATAATAGAGTTAAGCTCATCTCAGCTACAGGAAGTTGCAAAATGGGGTATCGTATCGGAAGCGTCGTTGGTGAGAGATTAGGGCGGACAATCCTCGAACTCGGCGGAAACAACGCGATTATCGTTACGCCCGACGCCGATATGGTGATGGCTATCCGCGCGATACTATTCGGCGCGGTCGGAACCGCTGGACAGCGATGCACATCGACGCGAAGAATCATTGTCCATAAATCTGTCAAAGATAATCTTGTAGAACGACTCGTTAGGGCGTATGGGCAAGTAAGTATCGGCGACCCGTTGCAGCCGGGGACGCTTATGGGCCCGCTCGTTAATACCGGCGCCGTCGACGAGATGATGGTCGCTATCGAAAGAATCAAAAAAGAGGGAGGAAAAATATTATTCGGCGGTGAAAAACTCGATAAACCGGGCGGTTGTTATGTTACGCCTTGTATCGCCGAGGCGAAAAACGAATATGAAATCGTTCAGGAAGAGACTTTCGCCCCGATTTTATATATAATCGAGTATGAGGATTTCGATGAAGCGTTGCATTACCACAACGATGTCCCGCAGGGATTAAGCTCGGCGATATTTACCAACAATGTCCGCGAGGCGCACAAATTCCTTTCGGAGGTTGGCTCGGATTGCGGCATTGCCAACGTAAATATCGGGACTTCCGGTGCGGAAATAGGCGGCGCATTTGGCGGCGAAAAAGAAACAGGCGGCGGGCGCGAATCCGGCTCCGACGCCTGGAAAGCGTATATGCGTAGACAGACGAATACGGTGAACTATTCCGAGGAGATGCCACTCGCGCAGGGGATAAAATTCGGTTGAACATTACGAAACGGGCGACGCAGGCGTCGCCCCTGCGGTCCGTGAATAGACCTGGCAACCGGATGGGTCATTAGGTTCCGGCGTTTATCTTGTCTGTGTGAAAATCGGCGATGAGTCGATTATAAAGCGGGCGGGCTACTTAAAGTAGAGATACCTACCGATATCGGCTTGTCGTTTAAGGCATTTGATATTTGTTTGACTTTTAGGCTTTGACATTTAATTTGTTAGTGGGCGAACTTAAAGCCAGTCATTACTGGAAGGATTATTATGCCACTATCACCACTCGAAATACGTAATCAGGATTTCGCGAAAGCACCCTGGGGATATAAACGCGACGAGGTAAAGTTTTTCCTCGCACAGGTCGCGGAAGCGGTAGCCGAACTTAACAAAGAACGCGACCAGCTCGCACGCCGCCTGGAAGGTTTAATGAAACGGGTCAGTGAACTGGAAGCGCAATCCGGCGCAATAGGACAGGCACTCGAACTTGCGAGGAAGGAAAGCGAACAAATACTCGCCGAAGCGAACAAACAGGCGGCACATATCCGAGAAAACGCCGATGCCGAAGCGCAAAAAGTTATGGACCAATACGCGGTTCAAATTAACGAGACAAAACAGGAACTCTACGAACTCACGACTATTAAAGATTCCTATTTCCGTAAACTATTGAGAATATTGGAATTGCAGGAGGACGCTCTTCGCCGATTCGACGAGGAATACGAAGCCCGCAGGCTGAAATCCTCTATCGCAAGCCTCGCTTCGGAAAGCCTGGTAGAATTCCCTCTTTCCGATAGCGAGGTTTTTAGTAATCTGGTCCACCGGCGCAAACGGGAAGTCCTGTTTGAAAGCGAATAGGAACTAATTTATTAAGGAACCTGTGGAAGCATCAACCAATTACTATAAAGGTAGATTATGAAAGAGATTAAGAAACAGCTTTCGGAAACGATTCCGTTTCTTCAGTCAAAAACAAACGTCGAACCGAAACTCGGCTTGATTCTGGGCACCGGTATGGGTAAAGTCGCCGAGACAATCGATAAAGAGGCCATTATTCCGTATGCGAACATCCCCAATTTCGCGGTGAGCACGGTCGAAAGCCACGCGGGGAATCTGATTTTTGGGCACCTGAAAGGTGTGCCGGTAATGGCTATGCAGGGGCGTTTCCATTATTATGAAGGTTACGATATGAAAACGATAACGTATCCGGTGAGAGTAATGAAAGCTCTCGGGGCGGATACGATGATAGTCTCATGCGCGGTCGGCGCTCTGAATCCGTTGTTCCGCCCGGGGGATATTATGCTTATTGTGGACCATATTAACCTGCTGGGAGACAATCCTTTAAGAGGGGTGAACGATGACGAACTTGGCCCGAGATTCCCGGATATGAGCCGCGCGTATACACCCGAATTGAGGAAACTTGCGGAAAAGGTCGCATTAGAGAGTGGCGTCAGGCTGGTTCAGGGGGTATTGGTTTCGGTGATGGGGCCGAATCTGGAGACGGCTGCGGAATATCGTTTTTTCAGGACAATTGGCGCGGACGTCGTCGGAATGAGCACCGTTCCGGAGTGTATCGTGGCGGTCCACAGCGGAATGCGCGTTCTTGGATTCTCGCTTATTACCGATATGTGTCTCCCCGACGCTCTCGAACCGGCTACTCTGGAAAAAATACTCGAGGTCGCAAGTAAAGCCGACGCCAAGCTATCGGGGTTGGTCGCAGAAATCGTCCCGAAAATGAAATTCTAATTTCGTGAATACGACACCTACACTGTTTTCTAACTAATAAGGAGCGATATGGATAAAAAAATCAGAGTTAAGGACCGACCGAATATCGAAGAAGAAATGCACCGTTTGTTCTCTGGCTTTGCGCAAATGAGAAACCGTATCCTTCTTCACGCGTTGAATATCTGGCATCCGGCCACCGATGTCTGCGAAACCGACGATGAACTATGGATTATCTGCGAACTCGCGGGAGTCGCCAAAGAGAATATCAAAATCCATATCGAAGAGAATATAATGACCATTTCGGGCATCCGGGTCGAGCAGAAGGTTGGAGAAAAAGCGGTCTATCATAACCTCGAAATAAGTTACGGGCCTTTTGAGAGAAATATACAATTGCCCCCCCGGTTTGTCGGTTCAGAGCCTAAAGCTACTTTTGCTAATGGTTTTTTAAAAATAAGAATACCGGTGTCGGACGAAAAACCGTGTAATGAAATCGAAGTCGAGGTAACTTAACGCTATGGGAGATTCGGATACGATGACCGAAAAGGTATTAGAGCGCCTTTCTGTTCTTCCTCTGGTAGATAACGTCGCTTTTCCGGGATTGATAGTCCCTCTGGTAGTTTCCGAGGAAGAACATATAGCCCTCGTCGACGATGTAGTGTCGCATGGCAAGGTCCTCGCGCTACTGGCGGCACGGCCGGGCGTCGAAAACGCCACGAGTTTCGACAATCTATATGCAGTCGGGGTAAGAGCTTCGGTTCTTAAAATGCTCCGTTTCCCCGATGGTTCTATCAGAATGCTCGCTAAATGTATAAACCGAATACGCCTCGAGGAGCGGATTAAGACCACCCCGTATCTTGTTGCTAAATTCACGGAAATACTGGAAAAAAGAACTGCCGGCGTCGAGGAAACCGCTCTTGTAAGGACTATCATATCGCAGTTCAAAGAGGTCGCCTCGCTGGCGCCTTATCTTCCGGACGATTTACCTATCGAGATGCTTAATATCGACGACCCGGGACGCCTCGCGGACTCTATCGCCGCCGCGCTAAATATCAGCGTCGAGAGGAAACAAAGCCTTCTCGAAAAGAGTGATGTTCTGGAAAGATTGCGCGAACTGCAGAGTTTCCTCTCGGCAGAACTTTCCGTTCTCAGAATTAGCAACGAGATACAAAATCGAGCTACCGAGTCGATTAAACAGGGTCAGCGCGAATATATGCTTCGCGAACAACTAAAAGCTATTAAAAAGGAACTGGGTGAAGAAGAAGGCGCGGAAATCGAGGAACTCCGTAAAAAGCTGGCCGAAAAGGACCTGCCGGATGAAGCGCGCAAAGCCGGGGAACACGAGATAGAGCGTCTCGAAAGGATGAACCCTGCAAGCGCCGAGTATTCGGTCGCTCTTACCTATGTCGATTGGATACTTAATCTTCCGTGGACCGAGGGTACCGAAGACCAAATAGATATAAAGCACGCTCAAAAGATTCTCGACGAGGACCATTACGACCTCGATAAAGTAAAAGAACGAATTCTCGAATTTCTCGCAGTTCGGAAACTAAAACCGGACGCCAAATCGCCGATATTGCTGTTTATCGGTCCCCCCGGCGTAGGTAAAACGAGTCTCGGTATGAGTATCGCGCGGGCGATGGGCCGTAAGTTTTACCGGATGAGCCTCGGCGGAATGCGTGACGAGGCCGAAATCCGCGGACACCGCAGAACTTATGTCGGCGCTTTGCCCGGACGTATTATCCAGGGAATTAAGAAATGCGGCTCGAATAATCCTGTGTTTATGCTCGACGAGGTCGATAAAATTGGTCAGGATTTCCGCGGTGACCCGGCATCGGCGCTACTCGAGGTTCTCGACCCCGAACAGAATCACACATTCGCCGACCACTACCTCGAGGTTCCTTTCGACCTATCGAGAGTGATGTTTATCGGCACGGCGAATTATATCGACCCAATACCGCGCGTTCTTCTCGATAGAATGGAAACGATACGTCTACCCGGATATACTATTGTCGAGAAAATAGGAATCGCCAAGAATTACCTTATCGATAAGCAGCGAGAGGCTCACGGTTTAAACGCGATGCAAATATCTTTTATGGATGAAGCAATCGACGATATTATAGATAATTACACTCGTGAAGCCGGTGTCAGAAATCTGGATAGAGCTATCGCTACGATTTGTAGAAAGGTAACCAAAGAGATAGCCTCGAACGAGCGTGAACGCGCTATAATTACGCCGAATCGTGTAAGGGAATATCTCGGGCCGGAGTATTATATCGAAGAGAGGCTTCCGGATAAAATGCTCCCCGGAATGGCTATCGGATTGGCATGGACGCCCGTGGGGGGAGAAATACTCATTGTCGAAGCGACGGTAATGGAGGGCAACAAATCGCTCGTTCTTACAGGCCACCTTGGGGATGTTATGAAAGAATCCGCGCAAACTGCGTTAAGCTGGGTCAGGTCGAAAGCGGATAGCTTGAATATCGATAAAGATTTTAATAAATTCGATATACATCTTCACGTTCCTGCGGGAGCGATACCGAAAGACGGTCCCTCGGCGGGTATCGCGATGGCTACTTGCCTGGCCTCGCTTTTGACGCGACGTCCAATACGCGAAAAAACCGCCATGACCGGCGAGGTTACTCTGCGCGGCGAAGTTCTCCCGATAGGCGGGGTCAAAGAAAAAGTGCTCGCCGCCGACCAGGCAGGGATACAGAGAATACTGCTACCGATTCAGAATAAAAAGGATATGGAAGATATTCCCGAAGAGATAACCAAACGCGTGAAATTTATATTTGTATCCAATATGGACGAGGTTCTCGAGGTTGCGCTGGAATGCGAACAGATGCCCGAAAAAACATCGGAAAAAGAGGTGCAAAATTGAATAGAATAGAAAAATTGATGATAACCATCTGCATCCTTTCAGTAATATCTATATTAGCAAACCAGCCGGAGATATACTCGCAAATAAGGGTCGATTGGACCGATATAGGAAGAATTCACAACGAGCCGGTATACGTGCGCCCCGGAGTCTGGGCCGAATTCGCGCTTACGGAATCTGAATTGGCAGAATTGGATTTTCATGGAATTCCATACGACGTGATAATCCGCGATATGACCGCATATTATGTTTCCCGGTTCGACGCGATGATGGATATGGGAGGCTGGCGAACATACGAGATGCAAAAGGCGGCATTAGATTCGCTCCATGACACCTACCCGGCTTATGTCTCCGAGCCGGAATCTATCGGCGCGGGTTGGGACGGCAACGCGATATGGGTAGTCAAAATATCCGATAACGTGGATATCGACGAGGACGAACCGGAGGTGCTTATTGGGCTTGGGATACACGCCCGCGAACCCATCGCGATGGAGATTGTTCTCGAGTTCGCTCAGTGGCTTATGGAATCGTACGGAACCGACGAAGTTGCCGCCCATCTCGTCGATGACCGCGAAATATGGATTGTTCCGCTGATGAACCCCGACGGTTACCGGTATAACGAAATTATCGAACCGGACGGCGGCGGTATGTGGCGAAAAAACCGCCGTAATAACGGCGGTGGCCTTTATGGTGTGGATTTGAACCGCAATTTCCCGTATATGTGGGGCTACGATGATTACGGCAGCTCCCCTGACCCTTCGGAAGAAACCTATCGGGGACCGAGCGCCGCCAGCGAACCCGAAACGCAGGCAATACTCGAACTGGTGAATTCGCGCGATTTCCGCACCAGTCTCGGTTTCCACAGTTGGAGCAACCTGTATCTTTCCCCATGGGGATATACCTACGACCTCTGCGACGACCACAACTGGTTTATGCGTATTATGTATCGCTACGCTCGAAACAATAATTATATCTACGGCCCGGGTGCTTCGGTTATCTATCGAACCAACGGGGACACAGACGACTGGTTCTACGGCGATACGACAGAGCGAAACAAAATACTCGCCGTTACGCCCGAGGTCGGCGGATACGACGACGGTTTCTGGCCGCCGCTTTGGCGGAAGCCGGAACTTGTGGCCGAGAATATGCCAGCCTGTATAGTTTGTTGTCAGGTCGCCGGTAGCGCGCCGTTTATGACCTCGACATGGGTTACCGATTCTACCGGCGATACGAGCGGTTATGCCGACCCCGGAGAAACCGCGCGGCTTAAAATAGAAGTTGAGAATCTCGGTTACGACCCAACGCTCGCTTATATAATACCCTCCGCGCCGATTAGCGGTGTGAGCATTCTTACAGATACGGCATGGACCGAACTCATTCCTTCACAGGGTTACGATACAACTTATGTCGATTTCATACTCGACCCGGTCAGGTTCGACGCCGGCGACCTTGTTAGATTGGATTTCGAGATTCGCGACACCAGCGGACATTTGACATTCGATTCGACCTCGTTTATCTGCGGAACCCCGTTCTTTTTTGCCCAATACGATTTCGAGGCCGACGACGGCAGCTTTATCGCCTCCGGCGATTGGGAATGGGGCGAACCGACAACCGGCCCCGAAGAGGCCTATTCGGGGCTTAAACTATGGGCTACGCGCCTGGATTCTAACTATCGAAACGACAGAGAGTCGATACTCTTAATACCACCGGTTATTATCCCCGACAGTTGCTATAAACCTATGCTCTCCTTTGTCCACTGGTATTCGTTCGAGGCCCCGAGTGCGGGCGATGTCTACGACGGAGGGACGGTGCGCATTTCGACCAATAGCGGTTCCACCTGGGAAGTATTAAACCCGATAAACGGTTACGACGGCGAGGCCTACAGCGGTAACGATTATGTCGGCGGCGACAGCGTTTTTACCGCCAACAGCGGCTTATGGAAACACGAGCATTTCGACCTCAGCGCTTACGAGGGTATGACCGTAGAAATCGCGCTGGTTATGGGAAGCGACCCTTATGTAACCGAGGATGGATGGTATGTGGACGATGTTGCTTTTCTGGATTACATCGAAACCGGTATGACCACAACGGAAATATCTAAGCCGGCAAGACCTATGATAGAAATCTCTCCGAATCCGTTCAATACCTCGACGAAGATAGATATTTCCGTGGGCGATTCGAGGGAAGCCGAGTTGAGTATTTATAATACGAACGGCAAGCTTGTTAGGCGATGGTTATTGACCGACAATACCCATTCGATAACCTGGGACGGCCGCGACGACTCGGGAAAATCCATTCCGACCGGTGTGTATCTTCTACACGCTAAAACGGGAGATACCCGAACGAACAGGAAATTACTCCTGTTGAAATAATTCAACCTGTAGAATCATAGCTCTTACGCCGGAGGGATAAACTCGAAATCGGCGCGCCTCACCGATAGAACCGGGCAATGCGCCTTGCGAATTACCTTTTCCGCGATACTCCCTAATAGCATATGCGAGAGCCCGGTCCGACCGTGAGTCCCTATTATTATCATATCGATGTCGTTGTTCTTGGCGTATCTGACTATCTCGACAAAAGGGTTACCATTGCTGAGTATCGGGACGATAGTCAAATCGCCGGTGTCGATATCGGATAGGAAACTGTCCACTTCGCTATCGAACCCTTCTTTGACCTTGTCGAAATATTCGCCGACCGTTCCCGAATAGCTAAAATAAAGCGGGTCGAGCGCGTTTTCGTCGAAAACGTGGATAATGTGGAGTTCCGCACCATAACGAGAAGCGATATCTACCGCGTATGGCGCCGCCGCTTTGGAATGTTCGGAAAAATCGGTTGGTAGAAGGATTTTATCCATTTTAATCATATTATCCCCTTTCGTTAATATCTGGCTAATGCTCGGCCTCGATAATTTCTTTCACTTTCATAAGCCTTGTTAGGTTGCTGCGTTCGAGTTCCTCGAGCTTCTGACTGATGTATTTTATCGTATCCCCGAGGTCGGGAATGAGTGTGTATTCGAGCGCGTTAACCCGCCGTCGTGTGCGGTCTAATTCGTCGGCGAGAAGAGACATCTTTTTCTCGGCCTCGGCTAGTTTTAACAAAAGCTCCAGTGCGGACGCAATTTCCTTCAACGCGAAATCGACCTCCGGGTCCGTCTCACGGAGAGAATAGGCGAACGGGTTGCCCTCGAGTTCTGCGTCGAATGCCGGAATGCGCAGGTTCATTAATCGCCGGGTTTCCACAGAAAGCCTGAATTGCACTCCCGGCACAGCGAAAAGCGCGCGTTGTTTCGCAGGAGAAAGCTCGCAGGTAGCTTTGGTAAAACGTCGCAACGCTTTGATGAGAGCGTTTTCCGTGCGGGACCTCAAGCCGCGTATCGTATCTATAAGCTCGAGGAAATTGCGCATAAGCTCGTCCTGCTTATCTTTTAATAGCTTATGGCCGCGCTTTGCCAGCTCGAGCCGCCGCTTGAGTTTGAGGTTCTCCATCCTGTTTGCGGATACAGTTTTTTTCATTTCCGATTTGTTTGTTCCCGGGATAGTAAGCAACAAAAATCGCTGCTATACCGCGGTGTTTTCTTTGAATTTCTCCAGCCTCTCGTCGAGGAATTTCTCGCTGATTTTCTTAAGCTCCCTTCTTGGGAATGTCGCGAGCAATCGCCACGACAGGTCGAGTGTCTCGTCGATTGTCCGGTTTGTATAATACCCCTGACCGACATACTCGCGTTCGAACTTGTCGGCGAAGTTAAGATACATCTTATCCATATCGGAGAGAGCGGCCTCGCCGAGAATAACCGCGAGCTCCTGCGCTTGCTTCCCACGTGCGTATGCGGCGTAGGTTTGATTGAAAAGATTATCGTGGTCGTCGCGGGTTTTTCCGGGGCCGACACCCTTCTGACGGAGACGCGACAAACTCGGCATAACGTCGATTGGCGGTTCGATACCTTTCTTCTGTAATGCACGTGAGAGATAAATCTGCCCTTCGGTGATATATCCCGTTAAATCCGGTATCGGATGCGTTTTGTCATCCTCGGGCATAGTCAACACGGGTATCAGAGTGATAGAGCCTTTTCTGCCTTTTATTCTGCCGGCGCGTTCGTAGAGACTGGCGAGGTCGGTGTAAAGATAACCGGGGAATCCGCGTCTGCCGGGGATTTCCTTCCGTGAGGCCGAAACCTCGCGCAGCGCCTCGCAATAGTTCGTCATATCCGTGAGAATAACCAATATGTGCACGTCTTTCTCGAAAGCGAGATATTCTGCGGTTGTCAGCGCGATTCGCGGAGTGGATATACGCTCGATAGCCGGGTCGTCGGCGAGATTCAGGAATAACACCGCGCGTTCGAGCGCTCCCGTTTTGTCGAATTCCGACCTGAAAAACTCCGCTTCCTCGAACGTGATACCCATCGCGCCAAATATCACCGCGAACGATTCCTCGGCGCCGAGAACCTTTGCCTGACGAGCGACTTGAGCCGCGAGAAGATTATGCGGCAATCCCGAGCCGGAGAAAAACGGCAGCTTCTGGCCACGGACGAGCGTATTCAGTCCGTCGATTGCCGAAACGCCCGTCTGGATAAACTCGTCGGGGAACTCCCGCGCATAAGGGTTTATCGGCGCGCCGTTGATATCGAGTCGCTTTTCGGGAAGTATTTCGGGGCCATCGTCGATAGGCCGTCCGAGGCCGTCGAAAACGCGACCGAGCATATCCTCCGATACACCGAGTTCGATGCCCCGTCCGAGAAACCTCACGCGTGACCCGAAAACATCGACACCGGTGGTGCCCTCGAAAAGCTGGATTACAGCCTTGTCGCGGTTGACCTCGAGGACCTTGCCCCTGCGTTTCTCGTTCGACGGCAGCGTGATTTCGACAAGCTCTTCATAAGTCGCGCCTTCGATACCCTCGACCACCAGCAGCGGCCCGGCGACCTCGGTTATTGTTCGGTATTCTTTTAGCATCTTATCCTCCGGCTAATTATTCTATTTCCATTTTTCCGGTTTTTTCAAAACGAAACCGCTCGCTTTTATTACCTCATCGGGGAACTGGCTTATCTCGAGCTTACGTCTGCCTATAACAAAAGACGGAAAACCTTGCTTGGCAAGTTCCTTTGAATATCTTCCGGGTGGAAAAGCTATCACTATATTTCTTAATGGGGATAGAACCCCGATTTTCTCCAATGCGGGAACAAGGTCTGCATCAGCTGACATAAGTAGGGCTGTATCGAAATCGCCCTTAACTGCGTCGGCCAACATCTCCACCGCGATATTGACGTCGGTCTTTTTCTCATGGGGCACCTGGTCTAAGTAACCGCATTTTGGGCAAGTTCTCTCTTCTAATTGATACCTGCCGTAGATTATCTTCACATTTGGCAGGGTTTCTAAAGCCTCTATGAAGGTCGTTTGTCGCTTGACTTTATCCGGAGGCGCTACTAACCTCGATGTGAAATATTTGACCGCCGTCAATCGCTGACCAGGCTTAAGGAGGTTTTCTGCTAATACAACCGGATTAAGCCATATTAGCTTCCGACCGTATTTTGCCTTGATACCGAAATACAGATTAAACCCGTCGATGTAGGCAATAACTTTTTTCTGAAAATTTACACTTGACATTTCAACAATCGAGTTTATAATAACTGTGTAACAGCCCTAACGATAGTATCGTTAGCCTGACGCCGTCCCGGTTCCGGGGCGGTGTTTCTATTTATTTCGACCACCAGCAGCGGCCCGGCGACCTCGGTTATTGTTCGGTATTCTTTTAGCATCTTATCCTCCGGCTAATTATTCTTCGAAGTGCTTTTCTATTTTCTCTATCAAACCGGTAATTTCCCGTTTCATTCCTTCTATATCGCTTTCTACCAGTGCCGATTTCGGCCCGTTTGGATACCTGAATATAAGGTAAAGACCCGAAATCGTCTGGCACGAAAACCTGTATTCATCGAAAGACGACTCATATTCCAAAGCTTCCTCCAGAAGTATTTCGAGATTATGGATTCTTTGCAGTTGCCATCCTTGTTTCAATAAAAAGGCTTTGAGATATTTTTCTACAGCTTGTTGAAGAAAAAAAGCGGCGCCGTCCACGTCATCCAATCGCAATAGAACATCGACTCGCCCCCAATCTTTGCGGGCGATAGATAACCATTCCTTCGGGTATGTTGACTCTTCAGGCGGCATAAAGCTCCTTTCCGGTATCGATAATCGAGGCGATGAATTGGTCGCCGATTCTGAGACGCTTTTCGAGTTCCTTCGGCGTGTAAATAATCGTGTCCAACGGGATGCG
>QNEE01000045.1 GCA_003645085.1 bacterium
ATTATTCTCTTGAAATCCTCGGGGAGTTTTTCCCACGGCAGATAGAGGTCTATTCCCAGTTCCGCGGCGATTGTTCGCACCTGTTTGCCCCAATACCGTCCGGTGGGGTCGCCCCAGACCTTGATTGCGCCTTCCATAATGCTTTTCGATTTGTCGGGCACAATGAGGTCGGGGTCTATTTTCCGTTCGGTGCCTAGACCATCGCAGGCTGGACAGGCACCGTATGGAGAATTGAAACTAAACGACCTCGGCGAGAGTTCTTCGTAGGAGATACCACACACAGGACACGCGTAGTTTTCGCTAAAGAGATGGTCCTCGTCCTCGTCGACGTCGTAGATAAGAACCATCCCGTCGCCGAATCTGAGCGCGGTTTCGACCGACTCGGTCAGGCGTTGATGGACATTCCTATCGAGTTCGAGCCTGTCGACTACTATCTCGATATCGTGATTTTTATTTTTGTCGAGGTCGATTTTCCTGTCGAGGGAGTGCATTTCGCCATCGACTCGAACGCGGACAAAACCTTCGCGTGCGATATCGTCGAACAGGTCGCGGTATTCCCCCTTTCGCGAACGAACTACGGGAGACATAACCATAATCCTTTTATCGTTCTGCCATTCGAGAATACTATCGACGATACCTTGAACGCTCCAGCGGGTTATCTCGCGTCCGCATCGATAACAATAAGCCGTCCCGATGCGAGCGTATAATAATCGAAGATAGTCGTATATCTCGGTAACGGTAGCCACTGTCGAACGCGGGTTGTGGCTCGCGCGTCTCTGTTGGATGGCCACCGCCGGCGAGAGTCCGTCGATGTGGTCGACGTCGGGTTTTTCCATCAGGCTGAGAAACTGTCTGGCGTAGGCGGAGAGCGACTCGACATAGCGACGCTGGCCCTCGGCGAAAACTGTATCGAAAGCGAGTGAACTTTTGCCGCTGCCGGAAAGGCCTGTAATGACGGTCAGGCTGTTGCGCGGAATTCGGACATCTATATCCTTTAGATTGTGTTCTCGCGCACCTTTTATTATAATGTCTTTGGATATATCCATAATCGTTTAACGAGAATCTGACAAACTTGTTAAATATAGCGCATTTTTTCGATAATTCAAGAATTAAGAGAAATTATTTAAAAGAATGTTCTATTTCCGGTTTTGGAATACAGAATATCGACTCGGTATCATAATAATACTTGACGTATAGCGTCCGGAACATAAATTATCTATAAGTCGATTATTTCTCTTCGCTGTGTCGATTTTTTAAACTCGGGTCTTAAAACCCAAACCGGTTTCATCAAAAAAAAATACGAGAATAAGATTAGGAACAAAAAATGGCGAAAAGGAAAGAACCCAGGAAGAAGCCCGTCGGGTTGGATATTTTTATGGCGAAGCCGTTTCTCGAAGGGTTGCTCAACCATATGCAGGGCGGTGTTTTCACTATAAACAAGAAGAAAGAGATAACGTCGTTCAGCAAATCGGCTATGTGGATAACCGGATACTGTCTGGACGAGGTTATCGGGAAAAAATGCGATAAAATTTTCAAGGGGGATGTATGCAGGAACTCCTGTCCTTTCGATAGGATTATCAAAAAGGGCAGCACTATATTCAGAAGCGATACTGAAATAATCGGCAAAGATGGCGACCGGATACCCGTGAATATCACCGCGTTTCCTCTGAAAGATAACAAAGGTGAGATTGTCGGTATGTGCGAGATATTCCGCGATATAAGCGAGCTTAAATCGTTAACCGACCAGCTTATCAAATCCGACCGGTTCACTATGCTTGGACAGCTTTCGGCGGGCGTCGCTCACGAAATCAATAACCCGCTTAATGGAATTCTTACCTATATTAAACTAATGTTGAAAAAGCTGGACAACAAGAAAGTCTCTCTCGATGAATTCAAAAAATATCTCACGATAATCGAAAGGGAGACGATTAATCTCGGCGGCATCGTGAAAAACCTGCTGGATTATTCGCGCAGGACAGAACCGGAGGTTATGCCCATCGATATCGACGAGGTAATCGACCAGAGTTTGTTGCTTCTGACCGACCAATTGAAAATCAACAATATCGAGGTTAAAAAGCAATGTAAACCGCCGTTTCCAAAAATAATGGGTGATTTCGGTCAGCTGCAGCAGGTTTTTATGAATATAATGCTCAATTCGATACAGGCTATGCCGAACGGCGGCAGGCTTACGGTAAAAACAGTAGCGCAGGGCACCCCCGGCCAGGAATGCTTTATCAAGGTTACTATTTCCGATACCGGTTTCGGTATCCCTAAAAAGAACCTCGACAAGATATTCGACCCGCTTTTCACCACGAAGGGTGGCAAAGAGGGTGTCGGTCTGGGTTTGGGGCTTTCTATAGTCGAGAGAATAGTAAAAGCACACCACGGGAATATTACTGTAAAGAGCGAGGTTAAAGAAGGCACTACTTTTACAATTCGATTTCCAACCAAATGAACTGGTGAATCCCATATATTTGCTACCAATCGGTTATAATGACAGGGACGCGCTCCTTTTTTTGCAATACAAGATACAAACGAGGTTTGCCTGTTCCGCTAGTATTTTGACCGGTATAGAAATACCCGAACGTGCTTTCGATAGGGACCGACACCAGTATTCGTCCTCGGAGTTTTTAAGGCAGATATTAGCCAATTCCCCGAAGGACGCGATTAGAACGTTGGGAGTAACACCGGTGGACCTGTTCATACCGGTTTTGACGTTCGTTTTTGGCCAGGCACAGCTCGGCGGAAAAGCGGCGGTAGTATCGACGCTTCGACTGAAACAGGAGTATTACGAACTCCCGCCGAACGAAACCGTTTTTTTAGAGAGATTGGGCAAAGAGGCGGTCCACGAGCTCGGCCATACTTTTGGATTGGTTCACTGCCGCGACCCGAGGTGTGTAATGCATCTTTCAAATAAGATAAGAGAAATAGATATCAAGGGAGACAGCTTCTGCGAGAGTTGCTCTAAATTACTATCGAAAGAATTATGAAAGAAAAAACACGTATTTTAGTAGTCGACGACGAATTGGTTATCAGGGAATCGCTATCTGATTGGCTGGCGGAGAGTGGATACGAGGTCAAAGCGGTAGAGGACGGTTATAAGGCGATAGAGGAAACCCGTAAAGGAATCTGGGACGTACTGTTCGTAGATTTGAAGATGAAAGGCCCAAATGGAATAGAGGTCTTGCAGGATATTAAAAAAATAAACAAAGACCTGCCGGTAGTTATAATAACCGGATACCCGACCGTCGATACCGCGGTTCGGGCGATGAAAGAGGGCGCTTACGACTATATAGTCAAGCCCTTCAACCCGGAAGAAATCGACCTGATTATTCGGAATATCATTGCGCACCAGAAATTGGTTAAGGAGAACCTATTTTTACGCGAGGAATTGAAGAAAAGATACAAATTCAAGGATATAATCGGGAAAAGCCGCGCGATGCAGGATGTTCTCGCGCTCGTAAGAACGGTCGCGCAGAGCAGCACCACGGTTCTGATACAGGGTGAAAGCGGCACCGGAAAAGAGCTTATCGCGCGCGCCATTCATTCATCGAGTCCGAGAGAGAACAAACCGTTTATCGCGGTCAGTTGTGCGGCGTTGCCGGAGACATTACTCGAATCGGAGCTATTCGGCCACGAAAAAGGCGCGTTCACCGGGGCTGTCGCGGTTAGAAAAGGCAAATTCGAGCTTGCGGACAAAGGAACGCTATTTCTCGACGAGGTCGGAGATATGAGCCAAAAAACGCAGTCGCATTTGCTTCGGGTCCTCGAAGAACGCGAGTTCACCAGAATCGGCGGCTCGAAAAATATCGGCGTCGATGTCAGGGTGATTTCGGCGACCAACAAGTCGCTTGAGAGCCTGGTTGAAGAGGGCACGTTCAGAGAAGACCTGTATTATCGCTTGAACGTCGTTACGATACAGGTTCCGCCGCTCAGAAAGCGAAAAGAGGATATTCCGCTTCTCGTCGAACATTTCGCTAAAAAATACTCTATCGAAAACGGGAAGGATATAGATTTTATCGACGAGGATGCGCTCAACCTGTTGATGAAACACAATTGGCCGGGGAATGTCCGAGAACTCGAGAATTCGATAGAGCGCGCGGTCGTTGTCGCAAAGCGTGGCTATATCGGTCTCGAGGATTTACCTCCCTCGTTGAGGGGCGAAAAAGAAGAGCTATTATCGGTGCCGACAATAACCGGAGCGGGCACCTCTCTCGAAGAAATCGAAAAACGGCACATAATAAGCGTTTTGAAAGCGAACGACTGGAATATCAAGAAATCCGCCGATATACTCGGTATCAACAGGACGACGCTCTATAATAAGATGAAGAAGTACAAAATCGCGAAACCCGCCTGAATCATAATCTCCGCTCATTATTCCCCCACAGAAAGCCCGAGGAAGAAGTTTCTGCCGGGAGCCGGGAATCCGGGTTCTTCCTCGTAATCGACATCGAAAATATTATCTACGCTCGCCGTAATCTCGACCGGCACGCTTATCACTGAAAAAGGATAACGAATTCGGGCGCCGAAAAGCTCGTAATTCGGTATAGCGGAACCGTCGGCATCGGTTCGGTTCGACAAACTTGTGAAATCGCTTTCGATTGTCGGGCCGATTCTCGGAGAAATTGTTACCGTAGCAATAAATTTCAATCGCGGGATATTGGCGAGCGTTTTTTCGTCTCCGTCGATAACGTCGATATAAAACGCTCCGACGTCGATTTGAAAATCCAAGAACCCGGCGGGTATTTCCACACCTATTTCGGACTCGATACCCGACCGAGTCGCACCCTCGAGATTTTCATATACATCGTCTCGTCCTGCGGAGAATATGTAATCGCGAGTTATATTTCCGAAAACGGCCAGCGAGTAGTCTATCGGTTTCGTGCCGAACAGCCCGAGTTCGGCTTTCATAGAGCGCTGCGGTTCGAGATTCAAATTGCCTCTGAAAGGACAGAATAACTCATTTGGTGTGGGATAGCGCATCGCACCGGCAAATTCCAATCGCGCGATAGGCAATGCGGGGTTATGTTCGATTTTGCAGAATATCGAACCGGTTAAATCGGAACGATTTTTACCGTCATCGGGCAGATAAAAATTCGATACGGTTCCTCCGATGCCGATAGAATATCTCGAAACGAAATCGGCGCGGAGCGTTAAATCGCAGCTGGAGAAAACCAACGAGTGGTATTCCCAGTTCTCACCGACATCCATTTGCCGCCGGACATTGTCCATTTTGAACGCACCGCCGGCCTGCAGTGTTAGCGGGAATGCACCTTTTATTACCGGCGTATTTAATCTAATATTTGCCCCACCGGAAAGAACGCCGAGCCGCGAATCATATTTGACGCTATCGTCGTCGAAAGCGGCCGATTTGTATTCGATTAGCCTATCGAAATAATCGTCGAGGAAAGCGGTTACGTCGGCGTTTTTGAAATCCACGCTTGTAGAAATCCGCGCCGAATGCCAATCCGCGAATCGCCAGTATCTCGCTTTGTCGGTCGGCGATGGGATTCCGCGTTCGCCACTATGCCATTGGAAACGGGTGTCGATATCCGCTTTCGGTGGAGATTTCCAGCCGATGCCTATTTGCCCTGAAAATCGTTCGAAATCTGTATTATCGCGGATACCGCCGTTCTCGAATTCGGTCGGTTCGAAATCCGACGACAGCCGGATATGGTCGCGTCTGGAGTATCCTGCAGCAGCGTCGAAAGAGAAATCGTTTATTTTTCCGCCGACGGAGGACGACGCTTTGACAAACCTGCCGCTGCCGAATTTTACACATGCCGCGGGTTTGAATCCCTCCACTCTTTTTTTCGTGATAATATTCACGGATGAAGGATTCTGGCCAGAACACGCAGGACCGGGATTTACCGCGACTGCGGCAACCCCGATATCGTCGATAAACGAGAAATCGGGCCGACCGTAGAAACCGCCGTTCACCGGGGCACCATCGATATATACCGCAACATCCTCGGCGCGCGAGCCGCGTATTTGGAGTTTTACAACACCCTTGCTACCGGAGACCACATTAACGAAACCGAGTAAGCGCAAGCTCTGCGCGAGATTGTAGGTCGATTTTAAGTTTAACTCATCGGTGGTTATAACAGAAGTGCCGGGGATTTCCTTTTCCGCGCCGACAACGATTGTCTCGCTTCGATAAATCTTGAGGGTATCTTCTATCTCTTCGCCGTATAACGCTGCGATAATTAGAAGCGGGAGGATTATGTATTTTAATATTGGAGACAATTTGCGGTTATCTTTCGCCTGTTTTTGTGGACACCGGAGCGGATAGCCGGTTTTCCTCGGATTGTGCAAACCGCGTATTTATCGCGAAAGCGTAATGGTTTTAGTATAGTCGTATTTTTCCATACATACCTGGATTATCTAACTTGAACTTTATTCTCTGGATTTCGGATAGGAACTTCGTTTATGTCTCCGGTAGGAGGACGGTATGCCGTGCCCCTACGGTCATTCCCATTTACTTCGTCGCTCCGGCAATCAATTTAAAACCTAAATTCGTTTTAATCAAGTTATTTTTTTATGAAAGCAAGAGCAAACGGTAGTGGTTACTATGGTTTCCGGTTACAAGAGAAAACGCATTCTATAATTCCGACATGTTGAAATATTGGACATCATTCTATAATCGCTTGCTCAATAAGGGATTAATTCGATTATGCGGCTTCCAATATGAATTATATGTTTAATATTTCAACGCTTTTCATAGGGGTATTCTATTGGCAGAAATACTCTAACTTCTTATGCCCCATTATATTACAGTTGTAGAATCTCAAATGGCACGGATGGTGTATTAGTATCGAATGAAAATACGAAACGAGAAATCAATTTTAACAATCGCAGGAGGTGCAAAATGAAATGCCCATTTCTCGAAGAGGTCGTAGTGAGGTATTGCAAAGCCTATCCGGTTAGGAAACTGATACCTTGTTCGTCGGAGGAGAGCGTCTGCCTGAGCGACGAACACCTAAACTGCGATACCTATCAAGAGGTTGCGATGGTCGCGAAAAAAATCGAAGAGGCTATCGAGGTGCCGGAGATAGAGGTATCGGCGCCGGAAACACCGGAATATCCGCCTTTAGAGGGCAAACCCGCTTATTTCCCGCATTACTGGTCGAAACTCTGCAAGGTTCTCAATTGCCCGGCCTGCCCGTATAGAGCGCAGTGTTTCGCCGCCGAGTCGAAATGGCTCAACGAGCCGGTGCTTGTCCGCGGATTCTCGTTGCTCCGGGGACTCTATTTTTCGAAATGGCATACCTGGGTCAATCTGAGAAAGGATGGGACGGTAATGGTTGGCCTCGACGATTTCGCTCAGAAATTGTTAGGTGGAATAACCAGTGTCGGCCTGCCCGAAAAGGGCGAGAAAATCGAAGCCGCCGGGAGCGCCTGGAAGGTCGGAGTGGATTCCACAGAAGTCGAGCTTTTCTCACCGATGGACGGCGAGGTTGTCGATGTGAACGAAGGGCTATCCGAAAAACCATCGCTGCTGAACGAGAACCCATACAGAAAAGGATGGGTCTATACGCTGAAGCCGACCGACCTCGAAAAAAGTATCGGTATTTTAGTCAACGGCGAGGACGCGATAGACTGGCTCGAGGCCGAGGCCGACAGGCTATACGCGAGTGCTGAAAAAGACCTTGGGGTTACTATCGCGGACGGCGGCGAGCTTATCGATGCGCTAAGTAAAAAGGCCGGTGGAAAAGAGTGGAAGAAGCTCATTAAAGAATTCCTAGTGCCGTAATTCGAGAGCTAAAGACGCGGTTATGTAATACAAAGACGCGTGCGTAGAGTAGGCATTGGTGCATAGGTTTGGAGTTAATTTATAAGCTGCTACAATTGTAACATATACCCGCAATAAAGACAATGGTATAACAGCAAAAAAATTAATTCGAGGTTGATTTCTGCTTTTTTATGATTATTATAAAAATTAAAGGGTCAATTTCATTCCATTATACAATTAGGTAGATTGTTTAAGGGTTTACACAATGACGCTCATCTCGAAATTTGCCTTACTCGCTCTTCTCTTGTTTTGTGCGTCTCTCCTCACCCAACCCTCCGATTGCCGGATTGTCTTCGACTGCCGGGCGGGGATTTACCCGTACGGCGGAGCTGAGATTGATAGCCTAATAGAAGTTCTATGGGATATAGGATATATAGTTGATGTGTTCGACACTTCGGACGAATTCTGGCTATCCGATTACGCAATATGTTTCTTGCCCTTCCCCAATTATAACGTGGGATTTACTACCGGCCATATAAAGGAAATCCAAGAATTTATTTATTATGGCGGATTAGCAATTATACAATCGGACCATGGCGGGTGCTGGGAAATCGACTCCTCAATAACCTTTGTTAACAATTTGCTATCGGAGTTCCCATGGTCTTGCGGGGTGCTTGCGAACTACGATTTAGTCTTTGATTCTACTGACTACTATGATGTTGGCGGATTTGACTTTAAGGTTATTTTAGTTCACTTATTTTTAAATCATCCTTATACATATGAATTGGATACAATCGTTTTGGGTTTAGCTAGTAGTATTAACGTTACGAGCCCCAGTGTTGTACTTGCACGCGGAGACGAAGACGCTTTTAGCGCTAGTTTTTATGGTGATACGGTTTATTTTATAGGTTTTCCGAGTGTTATTACCCTGAGTCACTACGGAATTGGGAATCTATTAATAATTTCCGATTCAAACCTGTTTGATAGTTATCCCTTACCGCTAGATACCATACCTATTTTTCGACGTTACGACAATCTTCAATTAGCTTTAAACATTTTTGATTGTTCGAATACTCCACAATTCACGTTTTCGCCGCCGATAAACGGTGTGGTTAGCTGCTTTGAACGCGATACGCTATGGTGGGAGGTCTCGGTAGCTAATTACAGCGCTATCGATACTTCTATTTTAGCTATTTCATTAAACGGAATGAGATTAGACACTAGCCCGTCTTTCATTATTCTCGACGATACATCCTTTGCGGTTTGCATAACCGATTATGTTAGTCTTTTCCACGGTGATTCTATCTGGGTTTGCATTGATAGTATCGCCGACGTAGATAGCTTCTTCCCGTATGACTCCTTCTGCTATCCGATAGCTGTCGACCACGCCCCACCCGTATTAGCGGAGATATCACCTTCGCCAGACACTTCTCTCGATTGGTTCGATTCGATTTCGGTCTTGGTAATCGACTCTCTCGCCGGTTTAGATACGGCAAGCGTAATACTCGTGGTCAACGGCGATACATTCTATCTTGACGACCCGTTAATAACGCTAATCGACGGCAGATTAACACTACACCTTGACGCATCGGATTCGCTGTTTATCGGCGATAGCATAATAAATATATTCCTCTATTGTTGCGACCAGCCCGATGTCTGCGAGCCGAATTGTCTCGAATATAATTGGAGTTTTATATCGAATTATGTCGGAATAGCAGAGGCGCTCCTCCCAAGAGAATCTAGCATTTCGACCTACCCAAATCCCTTTAATTCATCGTGTCTTATCGACGGTGTCGTAGGCGATATGGCAATATATGCTTTAACAGGAAGGAAAATTATTTCGTGGGAAGATATAACGAGTCCAATCCTTTGGAACGGCGAAGACGCCAATGGGTTAGAGCAACCGAGCGGTATATACTTGGTTCGCTATAGATGGCAAGGGAATTATAGGTTCTGTAAAATTGTCTTAATTAGATAATCAGACCTTACCCCGAAAAAACGAACAGTTAGTTTAGGCTTGTTTCCTCGAATTCGGCGGGGGTCATATATCCCAATGCCGAATGTCTTCTCTGCCGATTGTAAAATACTTCGATATACTCGAATATGCTCCTCCTTGCTTTGTTGCGCGAGCGATATTTTTCGAAATATATTAATTCGGTCTTCAATGTGTCGAAGAACGTCTCCGCAATCGCGTTGTCGTTGCAATCTCCGGTGCGGCTCATACTCGGAATCATCCCGCGTTTAGCCAGCAGGTTCTGGAACTCTTTGCAGGCGAATCGGCCTCCCCGGTCGGAGTGAAATATCACTCCCGGCGACAGCGTGCGGCGGCTCACAGCCTGATTCAGGGCGTCGATAGTAAGTTCTCTGGTCAAGCGACCGGACATCGACCACCCAACAACCTGCCGCGAATATATATCGAGAACCACTGCGAGATAAAGCTATTCTATATCCTCCTGTTTTTATTGAACGAACGCTTATAATAATCTCGAGTGAAACCACAAGGATAATATTATTGTGGTGAACGGGATTATGACCATTCGGTCACATTTAGGGCTTGACATTAACGTGTTATATTCGTATTATGCTATAGTTTAAGCAAATCTGAAAAATTAATCTATACAGAAGGAGCGCAGATGAAGGAATATACCGACCTGGCGCTGGATATCGCGCGCGGTGCCGGAGCGAGTTTCGCCGATATGCGCATAGTCGACGAGCGGCAAAACCGCGTTTATGTCCAGCGGCGGTCGCTCAAGCTTATCGACGAGACCGAGAGTTTCGGCTATTGCGTCCGGGTGCTTTTGAACGGCGCGTGGGGGTTCGCATCGAATACGAAACTGACAAAAGAGGAGGTCGCGAAAACAGCCCAATTAGCTGTCGCTACCGCGAAAGCATCAGCCGGAGTGCCGAAGGACGAGCCCGCGAGAATGGCCCCGGAGGACGCGTATATCGACACCTGCGTCGGACCGTGCGAGGAAGACCCGTTCGCGGTTCCGAACTCGGAAAAAGCGGAGCTTATGCTCACTGCGTGCGATACGATGCTCAATGTCCCTAATATCGTGATGTCGTGGGGTTTCCTGCAATTTATTCGGATGCACCGCATTATCGCCAACAGCGACGGCAGCTATCTCGACCTGACCAACTATTTCGCCAATCCGATGCTGCAAGCGATTGCGGTAGTCGGTAACGAATCGCAGGACAGGAGTTATCAGGGTGGTGCAAAGCAAGCCGGATACGAGTTTATTCGTGAGGTCGACCTCGTCGGCAACGCCCGGAAATGGGCAGAAGAGGCTGTTATAAAATGCAAAGCCGAAGATTGTCCGGTCGGGACAATGGACCTCGTGCTCGACCCGATGCACCTCTCGCTGACTATGCACGAGTCGGTCGGCCACCCGACGGAACTCGACCGTATACTCGGCTGGGAGGCCAATATGGCCGGCAGGAGTTTTATCAAACCGGAGATGGTAGGCGAACTTCAATACGGCAGCGAGATTGTCAATTTCACCGCGAACAATGTTCTCGAAGGCGGCCTCGGCAGTTGGTTCTACGACGACGACGGGGTCAGGATGTTCTCTTTCCCGATGGTCAAAAACGGCAAGCTGGTGAATCTTGGCTGCACACGCGAGACCGCGCCGGTAATCGGATGGGAAAAATCGACCGCCTGCTGCCGCTCCGATGGTTTCGAGCATTTCCCGATAAATCGAATCCCGAACCTTTATATGGAGCCTGGCGAGGATGACTCGGTTACGCCGGACGACCTTATCGCCGGTGTCGATAAAGGGATTTATATCGAGGGGATGGGGAGTTTTTCAATCGACCAGATGCGCAACAACTTCCAGTTCGGCGGCGATATGTTCTGGATGATAGAGGGTGGTAAAAAAACCAAACCGCTTAAAAAAGTAACCTATCAGGCACAAACGACTCAGTTCTGGAATAGCTGCGACGGTATCGCCGGGAGGCCCTACTGGCAGACGCACGGCGTGATGAACTGCGGCAAAGGCGAGCCTATGCAGGTTATGCGGATGACGCACGGAGCGAGTTTCACACGGTTCCGCAATATAAGCGTGGGAGGCGCGAAACTATGAGAACCAAAGAAGAGATAAAAACATTGCTCGATAGTATTCTTTCGAAAGTCTCCGCGCCGGAGGCAACCGTATCGTTCAATTACGGTAGCAGCCTCGCAACACGTTTCGGCGAGAACGCTATCACCCAGAATATGAGCGGCGAGGAAGAAAGCATCCGGCTCGAGGTCGCATACGGCACCAAACACGGCAGTTCGATTACCAATAAGCTCGACGAGGAATCGATATCGAAGCTTATCGCCCATGCCGAGGATATCGCGCAGAACTCTCCGGAAGACCCGGAATATATGCCTCCTCTCCCGCCACAGGAATATCCCGATATCCCGCAACGGTTTTACGAGGATGTAGTCGCGCTGACCCCCGAGGATATCGCAGAGCAAATCCGCAAAGTCGTCGATGCCGCGAGAACAGGAAATTTCAAAGCCAGCGGGCTTTTCGAAGCGAGTTACGGAATCAATGCACTCGCCAATTCGGAAGGCCTTTTCGCATTCGACAAGTTTTCCGGCCTCGACTATTCGACAACAATCCACGGCCCGAAGGGGAGCGGATTCGCATCCGAGAACGGCGAGTCGGTCGCGCAGGTCGATGTCGATAGGATGATTCGAAAAGCGATGACTACGGCTACCGCCGCACAAAATCCTAAGGACATCGAACCGGGCGATTATACCGTGATATTCGAGCCGCAGGCGACGCTCGATATTCTCGAGTTTTTTGCCTGGAATATGTCCGCGCGTGACGCCGACGAGGGCACCACCGTTTTCGCTGGCAAGGTCGGCGAGAAGTTGTATCACGACAAGGTTACGATAACCACCGAGATAGACGACCCGGAACTGCCGGCTCCGCCGTTCGGCGAGGACGGTCTCCCGGTGCGTCGCACAGTGTGGGCGAAAGATGGCGTTATCGAGCGCCTTCGACACAACCGGTTCTGGGCGAAACAGAAAAACACAGAACCCGACCCGCTATTGTATCCGATTTTTATGTCGGGCGAGGATAAATCGATAGACGACCTTATCGCCGGCTGTGAGAAGGGCCTGCTGGTCAAGCGGCTCTGGTATATCCGTTATGTCGACCGCAAGGAATTGCTACTGACCGGGATGACCCGCGACGGTTTTTTCCTTATCGAGAACGGCAAAATCGTTACGCCGGTGAAGAATCTCCGATTCAACGAGTCGCCGATAGTGTTTTTGAAAAACGTAGTGGCGATGTCGCGTCCGGAGCGGGTCGGCGGGTGGGCGAAAGTCCCCGCGATTATGAGCGAGAATTTCACGTTCAGCTCGAAAACGGAATCGGTGTAGGGAAGGGATTAGGGAATAGAATTTAGGGATTAGGGTATCGCGAAGAATGCTTAAGGGTGGGTCTCGGACTCACCCTTTTTCCCCGTTGGCGCGGAAACCTCGCCTCTATGGATTGAAAGCGATGATTACGGTATCTCCACGTAGAGACGCAAGATTTTGCATCTTTACAAAACGGGCGGTTCACGAGCCGTCCCTTATTTTATTAGAATCGCTTTCCGCATCGCGGAATGACCATCCGCTAAAAGCCGCACCAGATAAATTCCGCTGGGTAAGTTGCGCCCGGCAAAATCGGTCCCGTCCCAAATAAATTCCTTCGCATCGGTTTCTACGGGAATATCCCTGACAATTCGTCCGTTCAGGTCGAAGATTTGTAGTTTCGCATCGGTTACATTTACCGGTAGCGAGAATTCTATAACCGTAAACGCGTTAAAAGGATTTGGATAGTTACCGTAAAGTCTGATTGTTTCCGGCATTTTATCGTAGTCGGAATCTATTCCGTGCAAATCGGTCTCCAGGACGATGTCGTCGATAAACCAACCGCTTCCGGTTACGTAGGCGTCGGAACCGAAATGGAATCTGACCATCGCTTTCGGTGCAAACGAGGTCATATCGAGAGTTTCTTCCCGCCACCAGATATCGCCGGAATAGCATTGCGTATTGTATGAAAACGGGCTGGCGGGGTTATTTTGGATACGGTAGTTATAGCCCGGAGCAGGGAAAACTTGAAGCCATGTCGAACCGCCGTCGGTCGAGACCTCGACTATTCCTCCGTCCCAGGCGTAACCGGCATAATCGCCGTCGATTTCGGCGCTCATATAGTGCCAGAAAGTCAAAGTGGCCGGGTCGCCGATTCTGAGTTCCGGTGTGGAAAGAACACCATCCGCTTTGTTCGCGTATTCGCTGCCGTCATTGAATTGGAAGCAATAAGTTCCGGCCGAATATGGGTTATTATTCCCCGCGCGATGCCACTGGTCGACGTAGCCCGACCGGATGCTGTAAGTATGCAGGCCTCTGTTTCCGGGGTCTTCCATATCCTCGTTATAGCCTTCTAGCACATATATTTTTAACGTTCCGGTCGGCGGGAAAGTGCTGGTATTGTGCGCTGCGGAAATGTCTATCGCGATAAGCCAGTATTCGAGTGTATCGCCGCCATCAGGCTCGCCGGGCAAAACACCCTTCCATACGTCGTATGTGTCGGTTTCGACCATCGCGACGGGTGTCAGCATAGTTGCCCCGATTCTGCCGCAGATACTGACTTCTTCGACTCCCTGGTCGTCGGTTACCGTGGCGGTTATCGTCGGAGGCCAGGCGTATTCGAACCAGTCTCCTATCGGCGACGCGGAGATAATCGGCGCTGTCGTATCCGAATAAACGCTGAATGTATGATATGATGATGGCGCACCGGTCGGCGAACTCATAAAATACCCGCCGTTATCCATTCCGCTGATATAGTAATCTATGACGCTCCCGAGTGGTTGTGCGGGAATGCTCGCCCTGTATGCTCCAAAGGAATATGTCATCGGAACTATTACCCATGAGCCACTATCGACCCGCCAGGTTAGGCGAGCAGAATCGTCCACTACACCCAGAGTAGCGTGAAAGATAGCATTAAAGTCGTAATCGCCTGTTGTTTGTTCGGTGTTGGCGTGAGGATGATGTTCGATTTTCAGGTCGAATCCCGGCCCGATTCCGTGAATCCCGTAACTTTCGTATATCAATCGTGCGTTGGGAGTTCCGTTAGAAATATCGCCGTCGTCGTCGTCCGTAGCCAGTGTCGCCCAGAAAAAGTCCTCGAAATCATTTGCAAGAGTAAAACGCGTAAGGTGAATCAGTGAATCGGTTCTAAAACGACCGAGACTGTCGCGGATTCTCCACCAGCACGCGCTTATTATCTCTCCATCCGCGTGAACCTCGTCGACTATATCGTCGGGATAGACTTTATCGGTATTACAACGGCGCATATATGGCGCTCCGCTCCGATACAAACCACCGTCGCCCATACGTGGGTTATCGGTCATACTACAGGGAAAGTAATCGCTGAAAGCCTCGTCGAGGGCGCCCGATTCCCCCGAATACGGCAGTGCGGTGCCCGGATATATATGGTGCGTTACGCCGTGAGTATATTCGTGGTCGACGACGTCGACGAATAGACCCATATCGTAAAAAACCGATTCGCCGCCGCCGAAAAAGACGTCGCGGCCGTCGTAATAAGAGTTATCCGGGGAAACGCTATTGTTGACTATCGCTTCGATACAATAGTCCATACCGGTAAAACCCAGCGTATCGCGCACGTAATTGTGCATTTTGTTGATGTGGAAATAGACATTCATCTCGTCGTCGGGAGAATGCGATGTTCCCCACGTAAAATCGAACGGGCTTGCGGAAAAATCCGTCGAGTAAGCCGCGTCGGAACCCGCGTCGTTATCTACATCGCAATACCTGCCGTAGTGTGTCGTTGTGTAAGTCCATGGTGGAGAAGCGGCGGTCGAGCCGGACCAGTCCCCATCGATATCCGCATAATAGTCGACCGAATTGATTATTATACGTGCGTAATGCCAGATACCGATTTCGAGCGGGTCGTCTTTAAATTCTGGATGATATCGCCCTCTTATATTACCGCCTATATCGACGGTTCTCAATTCGTTGGCGATAGATATTATCTTGTCGTCTCTGGCATCGACGGTAACCAGCCAGTAACCCAGCGGCTCTTCTGTCGAGATACCGAAAGCCCAAACCGTATATTCCGAATAGCTATCGCCAGCCCATACGGGATAGATGAACAGACCGAGGCGGTCTATTCTGCGAGGAGGAACGACCGGTTCGATATAATCGATGGCGGCGTCGAGCGCGCTAGTTTCGTCCAGAAACGCAATCGCCACCGGGCCGATACCCGGAACGAGGTCGCTTCGGAAAAAACTAACTCTGGCATCTGGAGTGATAATCAAATTCAGGTTTGCGCCCCATACCGGTGTATCTCCCTGTTTTTGATTTAGATAGACGAACGCGCGATTTTTCTCCCAGACAACCGATTCGACCGAGAGGTTTTGAGCCAAAACACCGATAAATTGCCGATTCTCCGAAACGAACGCCATAGCGGCGTCGGCTGCGTTGCGCTCATCGACGACCGAGAAACCGGTAATCG
>QNEE01000046.1 GCA_003645085.1 bacterium
GTCGTCGAGTTCGATAGCCGCGCCGCAGTAAATCCCCTCGTTGCCCTTGCCCTTCTTTTCGGCGTCAACGGCGGCTTTACGCGCTGGTTCGACGACTCTCCGGTCCTCGACCTTCGCGCCGATTTTCTCCATAATCAGCCTCGACCGGTCGAGCGTCTCCTTATCGACAAATCCCATCGCGTATTCGCATGCGCACCGGAAATACCTGCGGATTATCTCCTGATGCGCGGCTTCCTGCACAACCTCGTCATCGACGATGCCGAAACCGGCGCGATTGACCCCCATATCGGTCGGCGATTTGTAGAGCGACTCCCCGCCGGTTATCTTCTCGATAATCCGTTTGACCAGCGGGAAGGCCTCGATATCTCGGTTGTAGTTCACCGCCTTTTCGTTGTAGGCCTCGAGATGGTGATGGTCGATAAGGTTGACGTCCTTCAAATCCACGGTTGCCGCTTCGTAGGCGACATTTACCTTGTGGTTGAGCGGTAGATTCCATATCGGGAATGTCTCGAATTTCGCGTATCCAGCCTCGACCCCCTTCTTGTATTCGTGATAGAGCTGAGATAGACAGGTCGCGAGTTTGCCGCTGCCCGGACCGGGGCCGGTTACTACGACTATCGGTTTCGATGTCGCGATATACTTGTTCGCTCCGTAGCCCTCGTCGCTGACAATCGTCTCGACATCGTTCGGATAGCCTTTCGTGAATTTGTGCGTATAGACCTTTATCCCGCGGCGTTCGAGTTTATTCTTGAACGCCTTCGCCGACGGCTGGCCCTCGTATCGCGTGATTACTACGGCGGTAACTTTAAGCCCCCAATCGGCGAAATCGTCGATAGTTTTCAGCGCGTCCGAATCGTAGGTTATTCCGAAATCAGCCCGGAGCTTCTTGCGCTCGATATCCCCGGCGAAGATACAGAGGACGACATCGATTTTATCCTTGAGTTCCTGCAGAAGCCGCATTTTGACATTCGGGTCGAACCCCGGCAGAACGCGCGATGCATGATAATCGAAAAGGAGCTTTCCGCCAAACTCGAGATAAAGCTTGTCATTGAACCGCTCGACCCTTTCGAGTATCGCGGCGGTTTGCTCCTTAAGATATTTTTCGTTGTCGAAACCGATTTCGTTTGTCATAATAGTGTTCCGTAATGACGACCCTACGTGGTCGCCCAAAAATAAACCGAGCCCTTTAGGATACGGTTATCCGATGAGATTGCTTCGTCAGCCTTAGGAAATCCGACGAACAATAGCTTTGTTTTTTCTGTTTATATTTATATCAACCACAAACCCTAATTAACACCGAGCAATACGTTCGACCCGTTAATTTTTTTCCGCAGGGTAATTAACAACCTCCCTAACAACTCCCTAAGACACGGTCCCTTCTTACAATAGCGGGACAGTGATGCTGCCGTCCATAAGGAATAGGACTTTCGCGTCGGCGCCCTTGACTTTTATCGCCTCGTCGACGGCTTCCTGGACCGAGCCGAACGGCCTCAACAGGACGTTTTTCATCACGTCGTCCGGTAGTTCGGTAACGCCCCACATCTGCGCCCAGACCCCTATTTCCGCCATTTTGGCGGCCTTGTGGTAACCGAGTTTGTATCCCCGGTCGATTTCGTCGAGGACCTCCTGAGCGGTGTCGCACGCGCTGAGCAATTTGTAGAACGTATCGTGGCCGATTCCGGTGCGGCATTTAGAAACGAGTATCAGAATCCCGCCGTTTTTTAAGGCGAGTTTACCGTTGTCGAGCGCTTTTTGCGATTGATAGAGGTCGACGTCCATCGGATACGGCGCGACGCTGACGACTATGTCGGCTTTCGATTCGATGCGCACGCAGAAGACCTCGGTGGCCTTGTCGATGGCGGCGTAGAACGATTTGTGGATATGCCCAGCGGTCGCGGCGTAGATTTTGCGGTCGCGGTCGAGGACCGTCTGTATAGAGAAAATCGGCTTGTCGGCGATAACCTTGAGGGCGTCTATCATATCCTCGTGGACTGGGTTACCGTCGAGCGCGAGTGCCTTCGCCTCTGGCAAAAGCGCGTATTTGTGGTTCTGCTCGATTGTGGAATAGGAGGCTATACCCGGCAGGAACGATTTACGTCCGCCGGTGTATCCCGCGAAATAATGCGGCTCGACCGAGCCTATCATCACCAGTTTGTCGGCCTCCATACCGCGCTTGTTGAGCCACATCTCGGTGCCGCTTTTCGACGTCCCGATATGAACCATCTCGTCATTCTTGCTGTCGTGCGAGTGGATTCTGTCGCGGTATTTATCGAGGTGTTTGCCGAATATGAAGCGGTATTCCTCCTCGGTCGGCGCACGATGCACGCCGGTAGCGATTATGAAGCTGATATCGAGACCCTCGATATCTTTTTCGATGATGTCGAGAACCTTCGCGGTCGGAGTGGGACGCGTTCCGTCGTTGACGATGAATAGGATACTCCCGCCGCCTGAGATAAAATCTTTGAATGAAGAGGTGCCGATTGGGTTAGCGAGCGCGTGCTGGAGCGTTTCGTATTCGTCTTTCGTATCGACCTTGTTGGGATGGACAATGCCGGCGAGGTTTTTTTCGTCGATAGTGATTGTCTGTTCGCCCTGGCCATAAGGGACTTTGATTTGCATATCACCGCCTGCCTTTCTTTCGTTTTTATTTGATAATATCGATTCCAGCTTATCTCAATTATGTTTTACCTTAAATTTAGTTTATCCCTCTGGAAATTCATAGGGATGATACCTAATATCGACACAAGCGAATCTAGTTTTGGCGCGTTTTTTTGTTCCTCTATCCACGCGTCGATGCCTTTCGCCTTCTACCATCCCCCAAGCCGGCGTAGCAGTGCAACTCCGCACACTCAACTCCCATACATATTCATCGCCTTTCTGACCAAAATCATCGTCTCCGCGGCACGTTCTCTCGCGCGTTTCGCGCCGTCCTCGAGAATAGCGTCCAGCTGCGCCTTATCCGCGAGAAGCTCGCTCCGTTTAGCTCTAAAATCGGCGAAATAATCGACAATCGCCTGCATAAGCGCTTTTTTGCACGCGACACAGCCGACACTCGCATCACCCGACGCGCATTTATCTTTGAGGTCCACAGGTAGGTCGGCGTCGTAAATCGTCCGATAAATATATACCGGGCATCTGTCCGGGTGACCTTTGTCGGTTTTGTGTATCTTCTCCGGGTCGGTGAACATATTTTTCACCTTCTCGCAAATAATATCCGGTCCGTCGCCGAGAGCGATATAGTTGCCGTAGGTCTTCGACATCTTCCGGCCGTCCGTCCCCGGAAGAACCGCATGTTTCGTAACGAGCGCCTCTGGTTCCGGGAAGACCTCGCCGTAGAGATAATGGAATCGCCGGACAATCTCCCTCGCTATCTCCAGATGCGCCAGCTGGTCCTTGCCGACCGGAACAACGCGTGCCCGGTAGATAATTATATCCGCAGTCTGCAATATCGGATAGCCGAGGAAGCCGTAGTTATCGAGTCCGAGCGTCTCGCGTTTTTCTTTGTAGCTCGGGACTCGTTCCAGCCACGGTATAGGGATTATCATCGACAAAAGAAGATGTAGTTCAGCGTGCTCCTTGACCTGACTCTGGACGAATATCGCGGTCTGTTCAGGGTCGAGGCCCGCGGCGATAAAATCCGCCGCCATCTCATAAATGCGCGGAACGAGCAGTTCGGTCTCATCCGACGAGCTGGTCAAGGCGTGCCAATCGACGATACAATTGAACATTTTGTATTTACCGGAATTCTGCAAATCGACCCAGTTGCGAAGCGCGCCCTCGTAATTGCCTATATGCAGCGCACCCGAGGGCTGCATCCCGGAAAGCAGGACAACCTTTTTCTCGGCGGTCATATTAAACCTCGTTTTGATTTCTCGAATCTAACGATTACAACTTATCTATGTCGACGATTGGAGTCAAGGGCAAACAATAGGCGTCTGCCTTAACAGATAGTTTTGATTAATAAATGGCTCGGTGCATTCTATATTGCGATTATGAAAATATTGAATCGAGAATCGAGATTACTGAAAAATGGCGAATTTTAGTATGTCAAAACGCAAATAACAAATGAATCTCAAATAGTATAATGTCGAATAACACTACACAACTTTGTGATTCTCGCTTTCGCGGGAATGACGAAACCGAGGGAGCACGGCGCGGATTTACGGTTTCAGTATCTCTATATACGCCGGCAGGAGTTCTTGCCAGTCGAGGTCGGTTACAAGTGCGCGGGCGTCGATGCGGCGTGTCCAGTCGGGGTCTTTCATCATATCGCCGAGGCGTTTTTCGAGGTCGTCGTCGCTATTGTAAAGGAACATCTTCGGATATCTTTCGGGGTATGCCAGTCTGTTCGGCACGAGCGGGAAACACCCTGCAGCCACGGCTTCCGCTATCGCGATGCCGAAGAACTCGTGAATCGCGGTAGAAACGACGACGTCGCAGCCCGCCAGAAGTTCGAGATAATTCTCGCGCGTTTCGAGAAATCCCCACGATGTAATTTTATCGGCGAGTTTATCCTTTGCCTCGTCGAAAATCTCTGGATAGTCCTGAAAGCTTTCCCCTGCGACAGCGAGGCGGAAGTTTAGATTCGAGTTCGAGAGATTGAATAGGGCTTTGAAAAAGCGTTCGGGAGCCTTGTCGTATTCCCATCGACAGTTCCACAGAACGGACAGCGGGCCGCGTTTCGGTTTCCAATCGAGGAATTCGGAAAGGTCGAGCGGAACAGGGATAACGCAAGATTTCGCGTAAATTTTCTCGGCGATACCCTCCGGGCGATAGTCGGGGAACTTTTTCACCAGACCTTCGATAGCTCCGGTGAATTCTTCGAGATGGAACAGGCTGTTGAAAATAAGTCGGTCGGCTGTAAGCGCGGTTTCGACGTTGGTCAGTGCGAAATGGATATCGCGTTCGTCCTCGTTTCTCGCCGGATAGCTCAACTGGTTCTCGTGGAAATAGACGATTTTGAAAGCATCGCGCAGCCATTTCGGCCCGAGAGCTAGAAAAGCCGGCAGGTCGAGAAAATCGGAAACGAAAATAACGTCGCACGGTTGAATCGATTTCGCTGTTTCGCCGAGTATCCATGCGCCGCCGCGCATACGCCATTTCCATTTTCGGGGGGAGAGAGTAAGAAGCTCGGTCTCGAAGGGAAGCCGGTTAATTAGACCCTCGATAAGGCTTCTGTGGCTGGTTCCGTAGTATGGTTCGACAATCAGGATGCGCATAATACAAACAAGTTGTTCGTTTCGGGAAATCCCTCGCGTAAGTTATAAATCCGTTCTACGAACTTCTGGTCTATTTCATCAATAGTAAGGTTGTCGTTTTCGATACCCCTTTATATGTAACGCGGGCGAGATACGAACCCGACGGGAGAATATTGCCGTTTTCATCGGTGCCGTTCCAGCGTCCGGCGTTGGGCAATGCTTTTACGAGACGGCCCGATATATCGAATATTTCCACTGCTCCGGGAGACTCGATATAGCAAGACGCGTTGAACGGGTTCGGCGACACGTGGATAGCGAATTCCTCGGGTGTGGTTTTCTCGGCGACAATCGTCCCGGGAATCGTAATATCTACCTCCGACTCCGACAAACCACCGCCACCGACAAATATCAATTCGCCGAATGGCCCATCATAAACCCCAATCGGTTCGCCATCGTCGAACAGGTCGTTACCGTTGATATCGGCGAAGGCTTTGACGCTTTTCGCGCCGGCAGGGATATCGTTCAGTTCATAGACTGTATCGCCGACGCAGAACGTGCCTTCGAGTTCGGCGGAACCGCCCAGAAATTCCGGGAATTTGTCCCAAACCTCGACACAAATCTGGTGGATATCTCCGGCGTAGATTATATTTCCTCCGATAGTCCCGCTTTCTTCGAGTGTGATATCGACATCGGTGGCGATACCTCCGGTCAGGACCACCGGCTCCGGAGTCATCCCCGCCGGGTTGCCGCTGGCGGGCATAGGAATCGGATAACCGGTGCCCATAAACGCCATACCGTAGAAATCGACACCATCGACAAACGAGTCGTCAGAAAGGGAATACTCCCCCGGCGCCGATAATGTCGTAAACGGGTCTGTCAGCGGGTCGAATCCGGTGGCGCCTTCGGGAAGAAAACCGATGACGATAGTCCCTGTCATAGTGCCGGAATAGATTACTTCCCCTTCGACAGTTCCACCGAAAACCACTGTGGCAAGAATAAAAACGGCAGCGAAGAAACAAGCGAATCTCATCTTTTTCTCCTTCAGGGATGTTATTTTCTTAAAATTTAATTTAATACCCTCGAATACGCAAGGGGTTTTCTTGCTAAAAGTGTTCTCGAGAATAATCCCGCAAATACCGTAGACTACAACTTCAACTGTAGGACTACTTAAACAACAGTTACTTTTTGCCGGGAACAAGTCGACCAACTCGTCGGGTAAGTCGGTTAGGATTCTATCGGCTGGCGCGAGGGTGGTGTCTTTGTGGGATGGGGAGTCCGTGCGCCCGATAGTGATGTTTCAATAATCCTTATGAGGGCATAGCACGGAGCGTGACAGCCGATGGGCAGTGGATGTCCTTTTTATACTCGGGAATAGAGCGCTCCACAACCGTGTGAAGTTAACAAAAAGTATAAAAGGTCAGTTCCATCGGGCCGGTCGGCTATCGCATAGAGAGCCCTATTATCGAAATTTTTATATGCAATCCATTCCCGCGTTTCGCCAGTTCTTTAAATACTTGACACCGAAAACCGCGCTCCCTATATTAGCGCGGGAATAAATCAATAAACCGTTAACAGGAGGTATTATGCGCAGGACGATTGTCTGTGTATCATTCTTTTTAATTATTACGTCGTTTATCGGGTGTTCAGGCGTTCGTCTAACCGAAGAAGAATATGTCGCTAAAGCAGAGGAAATGCTGTCTCAGGGGAATATCGAGGACGCGATATTTTCCTACGAGAGCCTGATTAAGTATTACCCCGAATCGGAAAAAATAAACGATTACAATTCGAAATTGCTCGAGCTTAAGCTCGAGGCGGCGGATAAATTCGCAGATACGAAAAAAGGACAGACTTATATGGCCGAGGCTCTCGCGTTCGCCGAAGAAAAAGCGGATACCCTTAAAAATTGGATTAAATACCGTATGGCGGTAATGCTCGAAAGTAGCGACCCCGAAAATGCGAACGTTATATTCGCCGAGATTACGCCTCAGGGCTACAACGAGGCCGCGCAAATATATCTTCAAAAAGAGAAAGTCAAAGAGTCGATTGCAGTTTATGAAAAGATGCTCGAGGTCTATCCCGACCGGGAAGATAACTTCAAGGCGATATTTATGATAGGATTCAACTACTCCGAGTATCTGCAGGATTACGACAAGGCCGGGACCTATTTCCAGAGGGTTATCGACGACTACCCGGACTGTGAGCTTGTAAAAAGCGCCGAATGGATGCTGGAGAATATGGGTAAGCCGCCGGAGGAAATCAAGTTCATCGACGAGGACGAAGAAAAGGAGCCGGAGGCCTGATAAGGCTATGTCATCGAAAGGCCGAGCTGCAAAAGCCGCCCTCCTGGTCAATACCGGTCTGGTTATCGCAAAAATAGGGGTCGGCCTTTATTCCCAAAGCTCGGCCCTTCTGGCGGACGGTGCGGACTCACTCTCCGACCTTATCGGCGATGTCTTTCTTTTAATCGGCATTAAGAAAGCGGAAAAACCGCCGGACGAGGGCCATCCCTACGGTCACGCGAAAGCGGAATGTCTGGCCTCGATGGCGCTCGGCGCTATATTGCTAATTCTGGCGATAGGGCTTATCGCGCGGTCGGTAAACTCTTTTTTTGGCGATATCCCCGGTATTCCGGGAAAAACCGCGCTGGTTGTCGCCGGCATATCTATAGTTTTGAAATTCATAATGGGTGTTTATCTGCGTAAGACTGGTAAAATGCACCGCAGTGAAGGCCTCGCGGCGGGAAGCGCTCACGCTTTCAGCGACAGCGCGACCTCCGTTGCCGCTCTCGTTGGAATATATCTGGCGCGCATCGGTTATCCTCTCGCCGACCCTCTCGCTGGAGCTATTGTGGCGGTTTTAGTCGCTAGAGTAGCTATAAAAATTATTTCGGAAAACGTCAACAGTGTTATGGACAGGGCGGCACCACCCGAAGTTGTCGCGGAAGTCGAACGAATAGCCTCGACGTTCCCCGGGGTGTGGAACGCGCATTATATAAGAACTCGAAAATGCGGCGGCAGATACAATATGGATATGCATATTCAGGTCGGACCGTCTATTACGGTGAAGGAAGGTCACGAATTGGGTCACAGTATCGGCGAAGAAATTAAAAGGAAAATCCCGGAGATAGGAGAAGTTCTCGTCCATATCGAACCATATCTACCGGACCACGATAACGGGGGTATTTAGGTGTTTTCGCACAGGATAATAGTCGGCGAACTGGAGACGAATTGCTACGCCGTCGGCGATGAATCGGCAAAAGATGTCCTGCTTATAGACCCCGGCGACGACCCGGAACGAATCCTATATTATCTCGACGAGGCCGGAGTTACGCCGACCGAGATAGTCCTCACCCACTCTCACTGCGACCATATAGTCGCAGCGCCGAAAATGCGCGAACATTTCAAAATACCGATTTCTATCCACGAACTCGACGCGCCGAACCTCGAGGACCCGAAACGGAATTTCAGCGATACATTCGGCGAAACGGTAAGTTTTAAGGCCGACCGAATACTAACTGAAGGCGATTCGTGGCCGATTGGCAAAAGCGGCGTTACCGTGCTTCATACGCCGGGGCACAGCCCGGGAAGTATAACCCTTGTGGCCTCGAGTATGATATTCTCCGGTGATACGATATTCAAAAACGGCATCGGCCGCACCGACCTTCCGGGGGGAAAATACACCGACCTCGTCGATTCGATAAAGAGGCTTCTCGGACTGCGCGACGAGATTATTATTTATCCCGGTCACGGTCCGCGAACGACTATCGGCGACGAAAGATATTTTTTGACAGGATTATAAATCGGGAGAGAAATGGCGGAAATAAAAGAACTAAAATCCGTTTGTGATACTGTATCGCGTGCACTTAAATCGATGAGTTCCGAGGAACTAATCGTATCCCGGCTGGATTTCGGCGAAAACACCGAGGGATACCGCTGGGAGCTTTATCGAGGCACCGTCCCGTTCTGGGTCGATTTGATGCGTTTTAACGGGCAGTTGGACCTCCTGGTCGCCTATAGCATAATGTTCCGTATCCCGGAAAGCTTCGATGAAAAACGGGAACGCGAACTTTATCGCTTCCTTCTCGATTTGAACGATTTTTCAAGGTCGTGGGATACGAAGTTCTTTATTAAAGACCGGACCGTAGTCCTCTGCGCGGGACGCTCCGGCGACGAAATCAGCGAGCGTTCTGCAAAATATCTCGTCGATAGTTTCAGCAGAATGGCGCAGGTTCTATCGATGAAAGTTGGAGAGAAATTCCCGGGCCTTTTAGAGTTTATCGTAAAAGAAGAGGAAGACAAATGAAAAAAATAATTCCTTTTGTCGCTCTATCATTATTCATAGCTTGTGCGGGGCGATATTCGGAACATACACTCGAGCAGCAGTTGCCGGAGCCGACGGCGGATAACATCCGGCCCGGCTATTATCAACTAACCGAAGAGACCGATATGTTCGAAAGCGCCGACCTCGGCTCCCGGAAAATCGAGAGTTTGCAGGCCGGCGAGATAGTCGAAGTGGTCGATTTCGCGGGTGCATTCGCACAGATAAAATACTCCGATAACGCAGGCTGGCTGTTCTCCGACGAAGTCGAGGAAACCGAAATACCCTTCGTTGTCCGCACTTTGGGAAAAATCAGAGTGAAAGCCTCGCCGGACACCAGAAGCGACGATATCGCGATACTCGACCCCGGAAGGCTGATTACGGTAAAAAAACGGCAGGGTGATTGGGTGTTCGTGAAAATCTCCGAGAATCGGGGCTGGATTATGTCCGGACTTCTCGAACCGATGGGGATGACGGACCAGCAGCCCGGTTTTCGCGCGGTCAGGTATTGGAAAGTCCTCAAAAAAGCCAACCTCCGCGCCTCGCCGGACATAGTATCAGAAATCCTGCGGGTGATGCCCTCCGGCGCTTCCGTGAGATACATCGGAACCGAGGACGAATGGATTCACGTGGAATACGACGGCTCGATAGGCTATGTCCACGAGGATTTAGTAGGACCGTATTAGGGAGATTGCGGATTGCCCATCACCACACGAGCAACTACTATGATAAAAGTCTACTCCTTATTTTACTTCACAAGAAGCCATCCGTGCTTCTTTTCTTCGCGGGTTTGCCGCAGAGGGCAGAGAGCAGAGAGCAGAGGGCAGAGAGCAGAGGAGGCTCCGCTCCCCGCTCTCCGCGCTCCGCCTATTCAATTTCGAGCCAGCCATGGCGTTTATCGTCTCTGTATTGTTCGCGTTTCAGTGTCATTTCGATTCCCGGGCCGCGTTATTTACGCAATGCATCCAGGAATTCACCCACCGTTAATCCCGCTTTCGCTATCAAGCCCCTTAAGGTGCCTCGCGCAACCTCGCGGTGTTCGGGCACCGACAGCGTAGCAATGTTTCCCTCTTTGGTGAGAATAATGTGGCTGCTGTGTCTGCGGGCGACCTCCCATCCGAGTTTCTCGAACGTTTTCACAACCTCCCTCGGAGTCAACAAGGGCACCTTAGGCATCAGACAAGAACTTCGACCTGACGGGTTTTCACGGTCAGCGGCATTCCCTTTTCGGCGCGCACTTTCAGGCACTCCTTTATCGCCTCTTGCACGTTTGCCTCGGCTTCCTCTTCGGTCGCCCCCTGGCTTATGCATCCCGGTATCTCCGGGCACTCGGCGATAAACATCCCGTCCTCGTCCTGAAATATTGTAATATAAAGTTTCATATTTCGCTCCTTTTTTTCCTCCGCTCCCGCGTGGGAACGGTTCTTCCGACGCTCCAGGTCGATTACATTTAAATTTAGTCCGTCATTCTACCATGTCAAGACTTTTTCAAGAGGTCAAGCCATCCGTGGTTCTTTTCTTCGCGGGTTTGGCGCAGAGGGCATGGAGCAGAGGGCGCTCCGCTCTCTGCTCTCCGCTCTCCGCTATTTATATACGTCGCCGCCGGCGCCAATCCGCTTCACCTCGATAACCTTATTTATAAAGTCTGGTCTCACAATAATTCTTAAATTCCCCATACGAATGCGGTAATGCTCTTTCCATCCGCCTTTTAGCTTAATCACATTGATTCGAACGTCGCCTCCATCCATCTTCAAAACGAATTTTTCCAGCAATTTAGTGAGTTTGGCCCGGCTTATCTCCCCTTTTTTCAATGCCTTTTAGGCCCGGCTCTTTCCCGAACATCTCCTCAATCTCTTTCTGCTCCTTATCGCTTACATAAGGCACAAGGCTAAGCCTGAGTTCCATCATTCTGAGCCTGAACTGTTCCTCAACCAGTTCGCGAACTGTATTCTGCATCTCTTCGCGGACTATCTTACGGATTTCGTCGGTATTTATTGCAATCTTGGTCATTTTACCATCCTCTTGTGCGTAGCTATCGGTAATCGTTCATAGTTAAAAATACCTTTTTCGCTTCGAAATGTCAAGTCTCGAATCGGAGCCAGCCATGCTTCTTTTCTTCGCGGGTTTGGCGCAGAGCGCAGAGGGCAGAGAGCAGAGGGCAGGGAGCAGAGGGCAGGGAGCAGAGGAGGCTCCGCTCTCCGCGCTCCGCATTATTTGCGGCAGACTTTACCCCGGCGGTCAATCTTCACAATCCGAGTTCCGCTTTGATTTCGTCGCGGGAGGTCAGACTACCCTATGCCTTTTCTGCGCGGTATTCGGCGAGAGCGGCGAAATCGTCCTCAGTCAAAATCGAGTCGATATCCACCGTATATTTTTCGATGGACAGAATTTTTTTCTTCAAAAAATTTAGCCCTTCGAAAATCTTATCCAATGTTGCTATTTCACCCACCTATTGCTACCTTGCAATAGATTATCCTTAATTAGAATATAGATAGTATAGAACCATTTGTCAACTGTTTATGTCCGGCTAACTATACTTCTTTTCTTCCCCTACTGCTTCGCGTTCTCCGCGCTTTCCGCCTTTTTTACTTCCTCGGGGATATTTTCGATTTCGGTCTCCTCTTCCTCCTTTACAATCGCGCGGAAAGAGAGAGTGTCTTCTTTCTTATCGACATCGACAAAGACAACCGAATCCCAGGGGATTTCGTCGCCTACGAGCTTGGCGGACAGCGGGTCTTCGAGATGTTTCTGGATAGCTTTCTTTAGTGGTCTGACTCCCATATTCGGGTCGAATCCTTTGTCGGCAAGCCATTTGCGGGCGTCGTCGCTTAAATCTAATATCAGGTCCTTATGTTTTACGCGCCGGTTGACCTCGGCTATCTCGAGATCGACTATACGTTCTATGCTATCGATTGCGAGCGGCCTGAAAACGACTACGTGGTCGATACGGTTGAGCAGTTCCGGGCGCATCGTTTTTTTCAGTTCTCGCTGAATATCGTGTTCTACGGCCTCGAAATCGATTTCCTTCTCGTCCGCGCCGAACCCGAGTTGGCTTGTAATAAGGTGTTTCGTCCCGATATTCGATGTCATAATAACGACGGTGTTTTTGAAATTCACTCGCCTGCCGAAGCTATCTGTCAGGATGCCTTCCTCGAGAATCTGCAGAAGTATCCCGAAGACCTCCGGATGCGCTTTCTCGATTTCGTCGAATAAGACTACGCTATACGGGTGTCTGCGGACTTTTTCGGTCAGCATTCCGCCCTCGTCGTAGCCGACATAACCGGGGGGCGCACCGACCAGACGGCTTACCGCGAATTTTTCCATATACTCTGACATATCGACGCGGACGAGAGCATCCTCGGTGCCGAATAAAAATCGTGTCAGGACTCGCGCCATATGCGTTTTACCGACGCCGCTCGGTCCCATAAAGAGGAAACTGCCTACGGGTCGGTTCGGGTTGCCGAGTCCTGCGCGGCTTCTACGGATTGCCGCCGAAACGACTTCGATAGCCTCGTCCTGACCGATAAGCTCGCGCCCGAGCGCTCTTTCTATTTCGAGCAAACGTTTAGCATCCTCCTTACCGATTTCGGATATAGGGATTCCGGTCATACGGCTTGCGACTTTGGCGACATCGGCCACTGTAACCTGTGGGCGGTTTTCTTCGCGGGCTTTGTGCCATGCTCTTTCCTCCCGTTCGAATTTTGCGCGGGCATTGCGAATCTCATCGCGTAGTCGCGCCGCGCGTTCGAATTCCTGGCTCGATATAGAGGCCTCTTTCGTTCTTTCCAATTCGGCTATCTCTATTTCGAGGTCTATTAGGTGCTGCGGTTTGACATAGCCCGCCAGATTAACCATCGCGCCGGCTTCGTCGATAACATCGATAGCCTTATCGGGCTGGTAGCGTCCCTGAATAAATCTGTCCGAATATCGAACGGCGGCCTCGAGCGCTTCGGTCGTGATTTCGACCTTGTGATGGTCTTCGTAGCGCTTTTTCAGCCCGCGGAGGATTTCGATTGTCTCACCGGGGGTCGGTGGGTCGACGGTTACGGTTTGGAAACGGCGTTCCAGCGCGCCGTCCTTTTCGACATATTTACGGTATTCTTCGAGCGTGGTCGCGCCGATACACTGGAGCTCCCCGTTGGCTAACATCGGTTTTAGTATGTTAGAGGCGTCGAGTGCGCCCTCGGCTCCGCCTGCGCCTACGATTGTGTGTATCTCGTCGATGAAGAGTATAGTATCGCTATCGCCTACAATCTCGTCGATAACCGCTTTGATACGCTCCTCGAACTGGCCGCGATATTTCGTTCCCGCGACGAGTCCCGGCAGGTCGAGGCTCACCAGGCGTTTGCCCTGAAGCAGATACGGCACGTCTTTCGAGGTAATTCTCTGTGCGAGTCCTTCGACAATAGCTGTTTTGCCGACTCCAGGTTCGCCGATAAGGACGGGGTTATTTTTCTTGCGACGGCAGAGAATCTGAGCGAGCCTTTCGATTTCCTGTTCGCGCCCGATTACCGGGTCGAGGCGGCCATCTTTAGCGAACCCGGTGATATCGCGCCCGAAGTGGTCGAGCGATGGTGTTTTGCCCTTCGGGTGATGTCCCCGTTTGCCGGCATGTTCGCGGACAGCGCCGGCGTCGATTTCGCCGAGTAGATGTAGCGCTTCGGTATACGAGAGGTCATACATCAGCAAAACCTGCGCCGCCAGCGACTTGCCCTCTTTGACCATAGCGAGAAGCAAATGTTCCGTGCCGATACGGTTGGAGTCGAGGTTTTTAGCCTCCACGGCGGATTGCTCGATAGCTTTGTTCGCGCGGGCGGTCATTATTATGTGTCCGAGAAAATAGGTTGTCTCGCCGGCGTCGAGCATATCCTCGATAGTCCGCCGGACATCCTGCGGGTCGATACGCGCAGCTTTCATAATCTCGATTGCCGCGCCGGTGTTCTCGCGGATTATGCCGAGCAAAAGATGTTCTGTGCCGATATAAGAGTGGCCGAGCCGCGCGGCCTCCTCGCGAGCAAACTGAAGGACCTTCTTGAATCGCTCCGAATACATCCCATTTATCATAGTGTCAGCACCTCCGAAAAGGGATAGTCATCCAATTTTAAAAAGTTATATTATAATACGAAATATTTTCCGACCTGTCAAGTCATTAGGAATAGAGGAGTTTTGCGAAAAATTATGGATATGAGGATTTAAGATTGCAAATCGATAGCCCACGACCTTAGTCTCGGGCTTGGTTCGTCTAAATTTAAAATACAAATCCTGGGTATTTTGCAGGTTTCACAAGTTTTTAATTTTCGAGCATAAAAAATCCGCCCTTGCCGCTAAATTAGCCAGAACAAGGGCCGTGCACAATTCGATTAACGCTATAACACTTTGCGTTACAAGGGATTACCCACCCCCCATATTTTCGACGCCAGACATAATCATTCCGTAATCCTTCATTGGTTAAATCTGAATGATAATATAATATCAAGAGACATTCCGCAAATGTCAAATGATATCTGTATCCGCGCCACCGCCACTGGATTCCCGCTTTCCCGTGAATGGCAAAATGCCTGTCATTTCGAGGAGGACATAGTCCGGCGAGAAATCTTATTATGGCGAGAGAAAAGATTTCTCGCTACGTTCGAAATGACACATAAGCACAATCTACAATCATCGATCCTAAATCATAAACCCCGCTACAGCGGTATGTTGCCGTGCTTTTTCTTCGGGATTTCGTCGTGCTTGGTTTCGAGCATTTCGAGGGCTTTTATCAGCCGCGCGCGCGTGTGGCTCGGTATGATTATGTCGTCGATATAGCCGCGCGCCGCCGTGAAATACGGGTTTGCGAACTTGTCCTTGTAATCGTCGATGAGTTCTTGACGCAGCTTTTCGGGGTCTTTCGCCTTTTTCAGTTCTTTGCGGAAAATAATATTCACCGCGCCGTCGGGGCCCATAACCGCTATCTCGGCGGACGGCCAGGCGTAGTTGACATCCCCGCGAATGTGTTTCGACGATAGGACGCAATAAGCGCCGCCGTAGGACTTGCGCGTGATAACAGTTATGCGCGGGACGGTCGCCTCGCTGAAGGCATACAGTAATTTCGCGCCGTGCTTGATTATCCCGCCATGCTCCTGATTGACGCCGGGCATAAATCCGGGGACATCCTCGAACGTGATTATCGGGATGTTGAAGGCGTCGCAAAAACGCACGAACCGCGCGCCTTTGACCGATGCGTCGATATCGAGCACGCCCGCGAGCACCATCGGCTGCTGCGCGACGAGGCCGACCACGTTGCCGTTCATTCGTCCGAAACCGACTATGATATTCGGTGCGAACTGCTCGTGGACCTCGAAAAAGCTGCCTTTGTCGAGCACGGTCGTCAGGACGGTTTTCATATCGTAGGGCTGGTTCGGGTTCTCCGGGACTATCTCGTTCAGGCTTTCGTCTTCGCGGTCTGGCGGGTCGTCGGTCGGCGCGTGCGGCGGGTCCTCGAGATTGTTCAGCGGGATATATTCGAACAGCCTGCGTATCTGGAAAATGCACTCCTCGTCGTTTTTCGCGGTGAAATGCGCGACGCCGGACTTTTTCGCGTGGACATCCGCGCCGCCGAGGCCGTCGAACGTGATATCCTCGTGCGTAACCGTTTTGACGACGTCCGGGCCGGTGATGAACATATAGCTCGTGTCTTTCACCATAAAGATGAAATCGGTCATCGCTGGTGAATA
>QNEE01000047.1 GCA_003645085.1 bacterium
GGAATGGACTTATTATTATGGGCAAAGCGTTTTCCTGTTGCGTGCGATAGTCAAATATCCCGCATCGACATACGATATAGGTAAGGTATATTCGACTCCAATCGCCTATGCCGATAATCCTGGTTCCCCGACGAGCTGGGATAGGGTTATCTGGAGCGAAAACAACGGGGATAGCGTCCGCGTTACGATTCAATACCGAAGCGCTGGAAGCTGGGTCAGTGTCGCCGATACGGCTACGATATTATCGGGCGCGACAGGTGAGCTCGATATATCGGGCTTTGGAACGGAAGACACCATTCGAGCGGTCGCTATTCTATATCGCAAAGGCGGTTCGTCGCCACAATTTAAGGACTGGGCGGTTACATGGTCGTTCGGCGCGCCGACGCCCAATCTTGTCCACGAATCGCACGTTATCGACGACAACGCCGGCGGCGATGACGACGGTATCCCGGAGCCTGGCGAGTCCATTGTAATGCCGATAACATTATTCAATAACGGCGGAGCCACAGCGACATCGGTAGTTGGAACGCTCAGGATTGTCAACCCTTACGTAACAATCACCGACAGCATCGCCAGTTTCCCGAATATCGATGCTGGCACATCACAGCAGTGTCTGCCAGATTACTACGCCTACGACATATCGCCGATGACGCCCTGCCCATATACGGCCACTTTTACAATCCGGTGGGCTTGCGCAGAAAACAGCGGCACCGATAATTTCGATGTCGATATTTGCGACCCGAGCAACACCGCACCTGGAGCGCCGGTGCTTACAAATCCGTTCCCGTTTGCGCGACTCGGCGACGGAGCGTCTTCTATAACACCGACACTGGAATGGGATGTCCCATCCGACAGTGACGGCGACGACCTTCATTTCTGGGTGCAATGGGACACGGACAGCGCGTTCGGCTCGCCCGACGGCTCTATCGAAAGTCGGGCGGACAACACAGGATTCGGTTGTGCGCCGCCGGTTCCGCAAGGTAGCGGAACTTGCACATATACTGTCGATTCACAGGGCGAGGGTGCTCTGACCAATGGAAATACTTACTGGTGGCGCGTAGCCGCTTGGGACGGCAACGACTACGGAAACTGGTCGCAAATCCGCAGCTTCACGGTGAACACTGGTCTGAGCGACGAGGACTGGCACCAAACGACCGACGAGCAGTTCGTAAAGTGCGTTATGCGTGGCGGCGTTTCTATTTCCGGCGACAATATATCCGGCATGGCGATACCGGCGCGCACGGACCAATTCAATATCCCGATAACCGAACCGAGCTTCGAAACCACTACCGGTTGGACATATACCGAAACCGGCGACCTCGACTACAGTAGCCTGCAGAGCACAGATTACGTAACCGACGGCACGTATAACCACGAATTAATAGGCAGTGCAAACCTCGCCGCAGGAAGCTACTGCCGTTATTCGCAGACATTCGATATGTCCTATTTCGATGCTTTGCTCGCGGACATATATTTCCTCGCGGGCAATAATAACGATAATGTGTTTTCGATAATCAGAGTCAACTCGACCGAGGAATGGCGCGATACTATCCGCGACGACGGCGAAGGAGCGCAGAATAATCTCGAAATAGACATATCCGCCTATTCAGGCAACAACGATTTGCATTTTGAAATGTATGCCAATAACAACCATTTGGGCAACCAGCGGGAGTATTATTTCGACAACGTCAGATTGGGCAGGACGATAGTCTCCGAACCGATTTATTTCTCGTGGGCGTCTGGCGCAACCGGTTGGGATAGGCTCGAATGGAACGAATCGGGTGGAAACGGCGATTTTAGGGTTACCGTTCAAGAGTTCACCGGCGGAAGCTGGCAGGATATTCCATCCCTGACGAACCTCGATTATAACCCGGCAGGGCACGATATATCATCCCTCGGGTCCGAAGATTCGATTCGCCTCGTGGGCAAATTTACTTACAGCAGCGGCTCACCGACGGTGAGCGATTGGACCGTAACCTGGGATTATTCTTCGGTGGGCATAGTGCTTCTTAAAGGCGGCGATTCCGGTCCCGTCTATACAGACGATTGGGACCTCGGCATAATACAGGAAGCGGATGTCAGGATAATGGATGACATCTGGCGTATTTATGTGAAAAACAACGGAAGCAATGTTGCGGTCGATTTGAGCATTAAGGCTTCGACAACTAACTGGACATTCGGCCCGCCGCTCGGGAACGACCAGTGTATCGTTATGGGCTTGTTTAACAGCACTACTATCCCGGTCGAGGGCGATTATGACACCGGGACCGATTACATTAACACAACTTACCGTGCCGCCGAGGTCGGCGGTAATTTCGCCGGTCTGAGCGACGGTGTGAATATAGCTATCGGCGCGGGCGAGGAGCTATATTTGTATTTTAAGGCGCCTCAACCGAACACTCAATCTACAGTTCAGGATATTACGATAACTATAAAAGCGGATGTTCATTAATCGATGACATCCGTAAAAACGTTTGAAATAAAAAGCAAACTAAACCCCAAAAAAGGAGGAGAAATGAAGAAGGCGTTACTACTGGTGGGTGTCGCAGCATTGTTATTGAGTGCTCTGCCGCTTCTCGCCGCAGACTTGGACGAAATGCACATCACGGTGACAGTAGAGTACATTGATATTACTCTGCGAACCGCTGATGACGGAGGCGACTATGGCACCTGGGCTATTCCCGGAGTTGTTGCGACAGGTAGCCAGCATACGATGACAACCGGAAGCGGTGGCGACCATATACTTGTGAAAAACAACTCCAGCGTTGCTCTGGATTTTTCCGCCTACTCCTCTGACGCTGGTGGTTGGACAGCGGGAGCGGCTGCCGGTAATGAAGTCTATCTGCTTGAAGGTGGCAAGGGAGACGTGGACAATGAGCCGGGGACATATACTACTCTCGACGACCCTGACCCGGGAGACCAGTATGTAGCTGCTGAACCGGCTAACACCGACCATCACTTGTACCTCCAGTTGACTGTGCCTACGGTGGTCGCGGACGGTGCCGAGCACGATATTACGGTCACAGTCAAGGCGACTCCGTAATTGTAAGACCGAAGCCAAAAGCAGATAACCCTTGACAGAAGCCTATCCCCGGGTTACCCTTTGGGATAGGTTTCTTTATAAAACCTTTAAGCGTTAAGTTATAAGTTGTAGGCCTTAAGCCATTGGTGGCAAAGCCAGATTACAAGGAGGCGATGAAATGCGTTCTAATAGTATTTTAATGCTCTGTGTTTTATTTATGATAATCGGTTCGAGTGTATCGCTCGCAATAAAGGTTAGCCCCGGCGTATTTACCGTAAATAACGTGCCGGTCGGCGAGAATACACTTCTCGGTATCGAACTAAAGGTGCATAATAATTCGGACGAGGTTCAACAATACGAGGTTTCCGTTATTGCCCCTCCGGAGACGGGAAATATTCTCGAGGGCTACATTCCAATACCGAATACTGAATTTTTCTATATCGAAGGTGAAAACGAATTCGAGGTCCCGCCGCGCACGGTAGAAAGCCGCAAGATGTATTGCAGTATCCCGGACACCACAATCTACTATAACCAGAAATGGGAGGTCAGCGTTACGGTTTCGGCCGGCAAAGGTATGCTCAGAACCGCTGTCGGAACGCGGTATTTTATTGAGACCGTCCCGAAAGAAACCGAAACCGCCCCTTACGGCGATATCGGATTGAGTCCATCCGCAATAACCTTTGGACCCGAAAAGCTCGAAGGCAAAGTCAAAATATATAATTCCACGGAGAAGAAACTCGATTTGGAGTTAACGCCTTATATCCCGGAGGTTAAAGAGAGCGGCGGGATAACGATTAGACCGGCGGTATTGGGCTCTTTCTCCGAGGCTTTATTTGGTGTTATAGAAATCGAACCCGAAAAGATAAGCGTGGCGCCGGGGGGCACGGCGGAGATTGGCATTACGTGCAAAGAAATGCCCGAAGAGAACTCCGAAGTATTGATAAAGATTGAATCAGAGGAAACTTTCGATTTTATAAGAGTATTTTACAGCGCTGGACAATAAATACGCATATTCTTTCTCACTGCCCCATTAGCTCAGCTGGTAGAGCAACTGACTATTAATGAACGGCTAGAGCCGCTCGTATCGGGTTTCGACTCGAGCCGGTTTTTGGTTATATTATAGTATTGTTAAACAACCAAATGAATCCTGCAAAAAACAAGAATAATACATCTTTGCAAGGAGCGAAAGGGACAAAGGAATTCAAGGAGAGGGAGTATAACACGGTGACGTTCGTTCCGTTGACAAAGGGAATAAGTAACAGGGGTTAGGGACTAGGAGCTAGTGAAATCCGTAATTGGAGGATTGGGTAATCTCCGACCTAATCGTAACTGGAGGGGCAGGTCTCAGACCTGCCCTTTTTATTGGAAGTAAAAAAGACCTTGACAAATCTTTTTTTGTTCCTATTTTAGAATATAGAACCAATTTGGTCGAATGTTCTAATCGGTTAGAGAAAAACGAAAGGAATGGATTTGGAGAAGAAAGAAAATATTATCGAATCCGCCCAAAAACTGTTTTCGCGATTCGGCTTTCTAAAAACGACTGTCGATGAAATAGCGAAAGCTGCCCGTATGGGGAAAGCATCCATCTATCATTATTTCAAAAGCAAAGAGGATATTTTCCGTGAGGTTGTCGAAAAGGAACGTCAGATTTTGAGCGGCAAAACGAGGGAGGCAATCGAAAGGGAGAATACTCCACAGGATAAAATTAAAGCTTTTATTGTAACGAGAATGGAATGTTTAAGCGAATTGGCAAATATCTATGATGCGCTCAAGAATGAGTATTTAGAACATTATGCATTCATAGAAAAAGCCCGTGCGGCAAACTTCCGCGAAGAAATCGAAACGGTCAAAGCTATATTGCAGGATGGGGTGAATGATGGCGTTTTTGAGATATACGATATTGAATTGACATCTTTTGCGATTATAACGGCACTGAAAGGATTGGAATATCCATGGACAATAGAAATTCCATCGCATGAAATAGAGAAGAATATCGATAAATTGCTGGATATTTTGTTCAACGGGATTGTGAAGCGATAATTTTTTTCAACCTGAATCGACCAAAAAACGAATATAGTCGAGAAGTTGAGAAATACGAATAACAATAACATCTAAATATAAAGGAGGTAATAAAATGCCAAATGCAACGCAAAGCTCCCTTACCGAGTTTTTAGCCAAGCAAGTGGCTAACCTTGCCAGCATAGTCGGTGTCTGGAAGGTTGCCGTGCCGCCGCTGGAAAAGGCAGCTCACAAACTGTTTGTCGATAGAGGCGACCCAATCGAAATAGGTCCGCGCCGACAGCGCGAGGACAAGTTTTACATCGCATCGAATGTAGTGCGCGCAGCTCTTAAAGCATACGACAAAGGTTCCCCCGCCGTTTGCGATAGGATGGTCAATCTTTTTCTCAAAGAATTCCTCGGTTCAAACAAAAGGCATGTGAAGGAAGAATTTAAAGACAAATATGGGATTCTTCCGCCGGGTTTCTTGACCATCTCGCCGGGCGGTATATGCAATTTACGCTGTAAGGATTGCTATGCTGCAAGTCTTCCAAAAGACATGCCCTCGCTTTCCGCCGAGGTTGTAGAAAAAATACTCGATGAGAAGTATGAAAAATGGGGAAGTTGGTTTACTGTGTTTTCCGGCGGCGAACCGTTTATGTGGCGCGACGGCGATATAGACATCATCGAAATCGCGCGGCGACACCCGGAGCAGTATTTTCTTGTCTATACAAACGGCACGCTAATCGATGAAAAAACAGCGGAGCGACTCGCCGAAGTTGGAAATATGACGATGGCAATCTCGGTCGAGGGATTCGAGAAGGAAACCGACGAGAGGCGCGGAAAAGGAACATATAAGCGTATTCTCACCGCTTTCAAAAACCTTAGGAATGCCGGTGTGCCATTCGGTATCTCGGTGACGGCAACCCCTGAAAACGCCGAGTTCCTTATCTCGAAGGAAATGATAAAGTTCTATTTCGACGAGCAGGGCGCTCTTTACGAATGGCTCTTCCAGTATATGCCGATAGGTCGTGGGGTCGAAGTAAAAAGGCAGGTTCCGCCGGAGATACGGCGTAAAATGTGGGAACGCGAACAAGAAATCGTCCGCAAAGAACGACTTTTCTTCGCAGACTTCTGGAACAGTGGAACATTCTCTTCAGGTTGTATAGCCGGCGGGCGCTCTGGCGGATACCTTTACATCGACTGGAACGGCAATATCTACCCGTGCGTTTTCGTCCCATACTGGAAGGATAATATAAATGAGGTCTATGCCAAAGGAAAAACATTGACCGATACGCTCTTTTCAGACCTTTTCACAGGTGTGCGCGAATGGCAGCGCTCATATAATTACCAAAAGCCGCCGCATGAAAGAGGTAACGAGATACGCCCTTGTTTCATACGCGACCACCACAAAGTGGCGCATGACCTATTTATCGAGACCGGTGCCAAGCCGGGTTATCCATCGGCGGCGCTGTGTCTCCGAGACCCCGGATACTACGATGCGATGCTTCACTACGACGATGAAGTCGCAGAATTGCTCGACCCGATATGGGAAAAACACTATCGCGAACCGGTAAGTAGGCAACTAGAAATATAACATTGCACATACGCAATCAGCGTTATTAAAAACTGAAGGAGGTGAGATTATGAGAAACTGGTTAAGAAAGCCGATAATTTGGTTCAAAAGGTTATGGACCAACATTCGCAAATTTATCTGACGCACATTACTAAGGATAATGAATGCGGAAAATCGGCGCGGAGAGAAATTGTAGGGACAGACCGTTCGGCTGAGCTCACGCTAAAGCCCACGTGTCTGTCCTTGTGTTTGAATCTGGACAGGTTCGGGGCAAAAACCAGAAACAGCGCAGAATACGGCGATTATTCGCGGCGAAGTTTAAGACGAAATAACTTTTTTCTTCTTGCAGTCCGGGAAAAAACCCATTATTATCTTCGAGACGGAGGGCTATCGCCTCCCGCAAATTCAGGAGGTTTCAAGATGGCTGAAAAACAAGGGATTCCAACAACACCGATGGAGGACCTCGCGCCAGCCGGCGTTGCTCTGAGCCTGCCGATTGGAAGCCCGCATCGTGGGATGTTATGAAAACGCAGGACGAGCCGTTCTTCGAACTCGGTCCACTCACGGAAGGTTTCACATTCGCATTCAGGGGTAGAGGACGGAACAGCGCGGGATATGGAGGGTATTCGGAGATTTGGGTGGTGGAAGTAGTATAATCTTACCCAAAAAGCCCCACAAAGGCGGGGCTTTTTCTTTTTCTCCATTTGTATAAACTCAAAATATTTTTCCGTTATTTTGCAAATATATAAAAATAATACTTGACATTATAATATTGATTCATATAATTGCAAATGAGAATGATAATAGAAGAGGAATTAAATATGAATGAAAATGAAACACCACGCGAACGATTTAAGCGAATAGCTACTCAAAGGGTTAGTACAGTTCTTCAAAGACTGGATATTCTTGGAAATTGTTCGAACAAACAATACTATGAATACAACGATGAAGATGTTGAAAAGATATTTAATGCAATCAAGAGAAAAGTTAGAGATATAGAAAGGCAATTTGTAGTTCCAAAAGAGGAGGAATTTAAACTTTAAACTTCAAATATTTATTGGAGATGGAAAATGAACGAAATGGAAAAGTTGTTCTGGCAACTTTTTAATGCCGAGAGCGAAGAAGAAGTCCATAAGATTGTTAAAAGAAATCCATTACTTAAAGACAATGGAAATTGGTTCCCATATGGTGGTAGGGATATAAATGATAAAACGAATTTCAAAACATTTGAAAATCAACAACCTCATCCACTACCAGCGCTTGTTGAAAAAATAACTAATTCGATTGATGCGCTATTAATGAAAAAGTGCTATATGGCAGGAATTGACCCGACATCACCACAGGCACCGAAGAATATGTCTGAAGCTGTAGAGAGATTTTTTGGTATCAAGAATGGTGATTTTAGCGAGGTCTCTTCTGGGGAAAGGCGTGATATAGCATCAGAAATTCAAGTTATTGCAACGGGTAACAGAGAAACACCGTGCATATTGATTTATGATAATGGTGAAGGTCAACATCCAGAAAATTTTCCAGATACATTTCTTTCCATACATAGAGAAAACAAAATAGACATTCACTTTGTTCAAGGTAAATATAATATGGGTTCAACGGGTGCAGTTGTATTCTGTGGTAAGGAACACAGATATCAACTAATTGCTTCGAAACGTAATGATAGTATTAATAGTCAATATCCAAATAACTTTGGCTTCACTCTAGTGCGTCGTCATTCCCTTTCTAAACAAGAAGATAAACAACGTCGTTGTAGTTGGTATGAGTATTTCATAATTAAAGGAAAAGTCCCAAATTTTGCGTCCAAGGAATTAGATATTGGGCTTTGGAATAATAGAAAATTTGCATCTGGTTCAATAGTAAAACTCTATTCATATCAATTGCCCACAGGTTCAAGATCTGACATACAGTTGGGACTTTGGAGAGATCTGAACCAATATCTTTATCGACCTGCTTTGCCTATTCTGCTATACGAGAAACGAGGTTTCAAGGGTAAAACACAGTCAAAACTTATGCTTGGGAATAAAACAAGAATAGTAATTGATGAGCGGGACAAGAAAGAAATTACTATCCCACTATCAATTGAAACAAAAAAAATGGGACGGGTTGATATAGAAGCCACTGTATTTAAGCATGGTGTTAAGCAAACTGAATTTGTAAGAGATAAGGCAGTAATTTTTACAATGAATGGTCAAGTCCATGGATCTGAGAAGAGAAGTTTTATTTCACGAGATTTAGGTTTGCAAATGCTTCGCGATTATCTGCTGGTCAATATCGATTGTACAAATACAAACGCAAGTTTTTACCAAGATCTTTTGATGGGAAATCGCTTTAATCTTAAGCAGGGGCACACCTATGAAATATTTCGCAAGAGGATCATAGAAACACTTAAAACAAATGAACAACTCAGAAAGTTGAATCAGGACAGAAAAAATAGAATAATGCGAGAGAGTTCGGAAGATAGGGAATTGCTTAAAAGGTTAATTCAAGCCGTTCCACTAGATAAAGATCTGTTACGCTTACTTAAAAAAAACGGCGACCTTGATTTCATAACAAAATTCGATGGGAATAAAAAGAAATCAAAGAGCAAAAATGATGAGAAGGAAACTCCTAAAATATCTAAGCGATTTCCATCCATTTTCAAATTAAAATTAAAAAAAGATTCAATGGGCAAAAAGATAAAGAGCATCCCCTTGAACGGTAAAGGTATTATGGAGTTCGAGACTGATGTTGAGGATGAATATCTGTTCAGACCTAAAGAAAAGGGTGAATTTCAACTTGAAATATTAGGTATCAAGAGAAACAACACAACCGGTGGAACTGATGGCGGACTAATTAAAGTTGAGGACATTTTCGATGTAACTATTGCGGGACCCACAAATAACTCCATTAGAATAACATTTGAACCCCAAAGAGATATTAGTGTGGGTGATGAGGTTGAGATTAATGCAAGACTTACATCACCTGATGGGGATTTAGAATCTATTTTTTATGTAAGAATAGTTAATCCACAGGAAAAAACAAAACCATCTACCAAATCAAAGGATATGCCTTCGCTACCTAAACCTATAAGAGTATTTAAGAAGAAAGAAGGTCAAGATGATAAAACCTGGGAAGACCTTGGGGGATGGAAAGGAGATGATATTGTTAAATTGATTCCTTCTGATAAAACCGGAAAAGATGATAAAGATGATATTGTTCTTGATGCAATAGCAATAAATATGGATTGTAATGTACTAAAAAAATACATTTCCAGAAAAAAGATTAAAACTGAAAAAGAGCTTAATTTTACTAAGGATGAGTATTTTGCAAAAGTATATTTACACAGCCTATTTCTCTATGGGATTCTTGATAAGATTAATAAATCGAATGGGCACGAGGAAAGATGGGATGTTGAAGATATTGTTCCGCAAATTTTCAAGACATATACTCTTTTCCTTCTATATGCGGACCCCAATGATGCTATCATATCATCTATGAGTGAAGATTAATTCTTTCCCTGCACAATTTCCGCCCCTTTCCCCACCCTCTCTTTTCGCATTTTGCAAAAAAATACCTAACTCCTTGCCCTCCAATAACAACGCCCGACTTTTCAGGACGAATCTTGCGCTTTTCACAAAGAATCTCCGACTTTGGAGAACGAATCCTCGCCGCGGAGGAAGGAGCTTCGACTTTGGAGGACGAATCTTGCAGTTAGGAGGACAAATGGCTATTGCTTCAGCGACCCACGCTCGCGCATTGCAAGCATGACTCTGCGCACCCTGGTTGGCATTGTGCATTGCAATTAGGGGCATATAAACCTTCGGGTTCGATTTGTTCAATAGCCCCTTTCAATTCTTCAAATCCCTGCGGAAAAATCTCTAATTCCTTATTCTGTAAGTTCATTTAAGAAATCTATTTCATCTTTGTCGAACGGCATTTCTCCTCCTTTTACTCTTCGTCCCTTATGACTCCTGGAGAATCGCTCGCAAATGTCGTTTCGAGGGGCGAAGCGACGAGAAATCTTCTAAATAACGACGATTTGAGATTTCTCGCGGACGCTCGAAATGATAAAATTCTCTATTTTGCAGGATTCATTTTTTGTTCCTTGAAAACAGGACAGCGCGCACAGCGTGGCGGGAAACAACGTTTTTGGGTACACATCGGTACTCCTTAGAAAGGAGGTGATCCAGCCGCACGTTCCCGTACGGCTACCTTGTTACGACTTAGCCCCAATCACCGGTTTTATCTTAACCGCCACCTGTAGCCTAAGCCCCTGGGTAGGCAGCATCAGATACCACCGGCTTTCGTGGCTTGACGGGCGGTGTGTACAAGACCCGGGAACGTATTCACCGCTGCCTGCTGATCAGCGATTACTAGCGATTCCGCCTTCATGGAGTCGAGTTGCAGACTCCAATCCGAACTGGGGCCGGCTTTTTGGGATTGGCTCCACCTCGCGGTATTGCAGCCCTTTGTACCGGCCATTGTAGCACGTGTGTAGCCCTGGACGTAAGAGCCGTGCTGACTTGACGTCATCCCCACCTTCCTCCGAGTTATCCTCGGCAGTCTCGCCTGAGTTCCCACCATTACGTGCTGGCAACAGACGACAGGGGTTGCGCTCGTTGCGGGACTTAACCCAACATCTCACGACACGAGCTGACGACAGCCATGCAGCATCTGTGAACGTTCCGCCCCGAAGGGTGTCGTCCTGCTTTCACAGGACTAATCCGTTCATGTCAAGTCCAGGTAAGGTTCTTCGCGTTGCATCGAATTGAACCACATGCTCCACCGCTTGTGCGGGTCCCCGTCAATTCCTTTGAGTTTCAATCTTGCGACCGTACTCCCCAGGTGGGGTGCTTAATGCGTTCACTTCGTCACCGACCTATTATTAGGCCGACAACTAGCACCCATCGTTTACGGCGTGGACTACCAGGATATCTAATCCTGTTCGCTCCCCACGCTTTCACTCCTCAGCGTCAGTTGGAGCCCAGGAAACTGCCTGCGCTATTGGCGTTCCTCCCGATATCTACACATTCCACCGTTACTCCGGGAATTCCGTTTCCCTCTGCTCCACTCGAGACCGATAGTATCGGGCGCAATTTCCAGGTTGAGCCTGGAGCTTTCACACCCGACTTATCGACCCGCCTACGAGTTCTTTAAACCCAGTGAATCCGAGCAACGCTTGCTCCCTACGTTTTACCGCGGCTGCTGGCACGTAGTTGGCCGGAGCTTATTCCTGAGGTACCGTCAATCCAGAGAATTATTAGCCCTCTGGAATTTCTTCCCTCAGAAAAGGAGTTTACATCCCGAAGGATTTCATCCTCCACGCGGCGTCGCTGCATCAGCCGTTAGGCCATTGTGCAATATTCCCCACTGCTGCCTCCCGGAGGAGTCGGGGCCGTGTCTCAGTCCCCGTGTGACTGGTCATCCTCTCAGACCAGCTACCCGTCTTAGCCTTGGTAAGCCGTTACCTTACCAACAAGCTGATAGGACGCAGGCCCATCAAACAGCGGTAGCATTGTAAAGAGGCCACCTTTGACCGAATCGTCCGAAGACGAAACGGCCGTATCCGGTATTAGCAACTCGTTAGAGATGTTATCCCGAACTGAATGGTAGGTTACCTACGCGTTACTCACCCGTTCGCCGCTCTACTCGCCCGAATATAATTCAGGCTTTCGCGCACGACTTGCATGTGTTAGGCACGCCGCCAGCGTTCGCTCTGAGCCAGGATCAAACTCTCCGTAGTTATTTTTTTCATTATTGACGAGTTTTACTTCCCGCTCGTCGCGCTATGCGCGCTGTTCTGTTTTCAAAGAACATTGTGGATTTCCAGAACGTGGCAAACATAAATAATAGTTACAAAAATGTAGATGTCAAGCGAAAAAAAATAAAAGAGTAAAAAAACTTTCAGACATAATATATCGCTGCAAAAGGACAACTGCTATTTATTCCGCTGGATTATATCGATACCACAAAATACACCACGAATCTGCTTTCTAAAATCAATATAGCGATTATTACAGAGTTACACAAGTATTATTTTATAAAAGCCATATAAAAAGTCGAACTCGCACGCGTATATCGTGTTAAAATCGATTTCCGCAAAGATGGTTCGTTCTCATTATTGGTTCAGCCCTTGCAGCGGACGACTTCAGGCACAAATCAAAAATCGCGACCGGTTTCAGTTGCTATTTATTTTCCACAAAATTCCTTCACTTTATAATTTTTTGAGTCGCGTCGCGTTTTCCTTGACTTATTTCCTTACAGCTTTATATTTAGCTCCAATTTTTCAACACAGTCTATTTAGGAGGTTCGTATGAACGGATACGAAAAATTGCTATCGATGGTTCCAGATAATGTCCGGGCGATTATCGGGAATAAACGGTTACCCGTCGTTAATTCGCGTTATGTGTTCGACGCGCTTATCGACGAACGCGTAATTATAATGGCCTGCAATGCCAGAATCCCTCAGGTAATTCCCGGGATTATGCGCGCTTCGGAGGAACTAGACGCTGTTGTTTGCTACGAACTGGCCAAGTCTGAGGGCGGAATCGATGGCGGTTATACTGGTATGACCCCGAAACAGTATGCGGAGGTTGTTTTCGATTATGCCGAATCGGTCGGTTTGACCAAGCCGTTTTTTATCCATGCCGACCATACGACGGTTAAAGAGAATACCCCCGAGGCATACAACAGCGCGGCAGCACTCAACATCGCGCAGATTAAGGCCGGTTACACGAGCTTCGCTATCGATGCCTCTCACAATCCGCTGCCCGAGAACATGGATATAACCCGTAGACTCGCGGTCGCAATTACGGAGCACGGGTTCGGTCTCGAGGTCGAGGTCGGCGAGATTGCGGGCGCGTTAGGAAAACTAACGACAGTCGATGAAGCGGTAACATTTATCACCGACCTTGTCGATGCCGGACACTCGCCTAATCTGCTGACGGTATCGATAGGGTCGAAACACGGTAACTACATACCCGGCTAGGAGGTCCATATCGACCTCGACCGAACCGGCGAGATATTCTCCGCTATTCGTCCCTACGGAGTGTCTATTGCGCAACACGGTATCACCGGGACACCGCTTTCTTTAATAGGCAAATTCGCCGATTACGGCATTCGCAAAGGCAATGTCGGAACGAACTGGCAAAATATCGCTCATAGAAACCTGCCCACCGACCTTTTCGAGGCGATGAAAAAATGGGCAGAGGAAAACGAAGTCGATATCAAGAAGGCTACAGCGCAGTTTAAGTCCGAGATAGATTCTATCGACGAGAAATACTTACAGAAAATCGCCGAGGAGGCCTATGTATCGGCGAAGGAATTTATAACGGCGTTCCGCGCAGAAGGCACTGCAAACAAGGTCATAAAGTATTTCGAGACGTTATAGACCGGGCAAAGGGATATCTTGGCTTAATGTCGAGGGGGCTGACAGTCTCTTTATTATTCTGCCGGTTGGAATCGAATATTTCGGGTAAGTAAAATTTCCGGGCTGGAAAGATTAAACCTCGAACGCAGCAATATTCTCGATTTGATAAAATATCCGGACGCCTGTCTTATATCTCCAAAATTCCTGGCTTTTTTAGAAAAATCGATAATCTCGATATCTCTCTTATCGATTCCCGATTTATTTTTTAGGAACTTTTTGCCAAATATTACTTGACAGAACATTACAGGATGTATATTTTCTACGGGTTTTTTACAAAAGATACTATAAATATAATCAGATTCTGTGCCGGTAATACGGCGGTTTGAATTCCAAAGGGCTAACTATTTGGGGCCGTAGCTCAGCTGGGAGAGCGCCAGAATCGCACTCTGGAGGCCGTGGGTTCGATTCCCATCGGCTCCATTTTAGAATGGGACAATTAGAAGGCAAAACGGCGATAATAACGGGTGCCGCGCGCGGTATTGGAAAAGCGATAGCCGAGCTTTTTGCCGAAGAGGGCGCGAACCTCGTTCTTGTCGATATGGATGAGGATAGTCTAAACGAGGTTGCCGGAGAATTTAACGCAGAACCGGTTATCGCGGACATATCTGATGAAAAACAGTCCGTATCGGCGGTAGAAAAAGCTTTCGGTAAATTCGGTTCATTGGAAATTCTGGTTAATAATGCCGGTATCACTCGCGACGGCCTCGCTATCCGTATGAAACCCGAGGATTTCGATGCCGTTCTTTCGGTTAATTTGAAAGGCCCGTTTTTAATGTCCCGTGCAGCAGCGCGATATATGATGAAGGCCCGCTACGGCAAAATAGTAAATATGTCCAGCGTAGTCGGAATTATGGGCAACGCTGGTCAGGCTAATTACGCGGCATCTAAAGGCGGTCTTATCGCTCTTACTAAAACGTTGAGCAAGGAACTCGGTGGTCGCGGTATACGGGTAAATGCTATCGCTCCAGGGTTTATAGAGACCGAGATGACACGGAGGCTCTCCGAGGCGGCTGTCGAGAATTTTTTAAGTAAGGTGATATTAGGAAGAACGTTCGGAAAGCCGGTCGATGTTGCGCAAGCGGCGTTGTTTCTGTCATCTCCCGCCTCCGATTATATCACCGGCATCGTTCTCCCTGTGGACGGCGGGATGCTCATTACATAGAGTTTCTTATAGTTGGAAATCGACGACCGGAAGGTTGTCCAATAGTTTAGCGCTATTCGTTTCCCGGGCCGAATAACGCTTATTAGAGTTCCGGGGTTTGCTGCCGTAAAAGTGCATTCCCCGCTCGATAGCGGTTTTTTTATTAAATGCGATATCTGCAATTCAGGATTGGTTTTTCGCCTAATGCGGAGGCAATAAAATGAGAGAAAGAAAGAAAACCCGCGATGGGGTCGTTATCTCCAATAAAATGGATAAATCCATTACCGTCGAGGTTATGGACCGTTTGCCTCATCCCCTTTACGGCAAAATCGTAAAGTCTCGTTTGCGGCTTAAGGCCCACGATGAAAAAAACGAATGCCTAATCGGAGATAAGGTTCGCGTTGTCGAATCGAGTCCGTTGTCAAGAACGAAAAGATGGCGTCTCGTGAAAATTCTGGAACGCGGCGAATCGGCGGAGGATTGAGATGATTCAGCGCGAAACAATATTGACCGTCGCCGATAATTCCGGCGCCAAAAGAGCTATGCTTATAGGGTTTCTTCACGGGTCGAAAGCTAATTCTGCAACTATCGGTGATGTTGTTGTAGTTACTATTAAGGAGGCAATACCCGGCGCGGCGGTCAAAAAAGGAGAAGTTGCCAAGGCCGTAATAATCAGAACAAAAAAACCAACCCGTCGCGCCGACGGGTCGTTAATCCGATTCGATGAAAATGCCGCGGTTCTGGTGGATAATATGGGCGAACCGCGCGGCACTCGGGTTTTCGGTCCGGTTGCAAGGGAACTCAGAGAACTTAATTTTATGAGAATTATATCCCTGGCCCCGGAGGTTATTTAAGGAGATAATATGTCGAATAAGCAGGTTAAGCCAATACGAATAAA
>QNEE01000048.1 GCA_003645085.1 bacterium
GTTGAACGCCGCCGAAAGGGCCGTTAAGGAATGTGGCGCCGATAGCAAAACAGAACTGGCGTCTATCGCCAAGCGGTTCGAAGAGATATTCCGTCCCGGTTTCGATAAGTCGTTTATGTTACCGAAAGATTCCTCGGCACTGAGGCTTTTGATGCGTATCCGCGACGAGGCACACCGGTTCGCGCTCGAATATCAGCGCAAACGCCGGACAAAAGCCTATCGCGCTCGAGAGCTGGCCTCCGTTCCCGGTATCGGCCCGAAACGCCAGAAAAAGCTACTCACGGCGTTCGATTCTCTCGAGGATATAGCCGGGTCGCCGCCCGAAAAGGTCGCCGAGAGAGCGAAATTGCCGGTAGAATTGGCGAAAAAGGTGGTCGAGTTTTTATCCCCGTATAAAACAGTGGTTATTATTGTAGCGGCGGGAATATTTATATTCTCCGGTTGCACGCCGTCGCCGAGATATCTCGGCAGGTCGAAACCGGTTACAGCTAAACCGACGGAACGAGTCGAACAACCGGAAGAGACTAAAGATATTGGTGGAGTCACGACATCCGGGCAAATCTCCGAAGCAAAAAACGAAACCGTTATTGCCGGAGAATTCAATTCCGATGCCCTGATAGGTGCGGTGAATATTTATTTGGGAACGCCCTACCGTTACGGCGGCACAGGGTTGGACGGTATCGACTGTTCCGCTTTTACACAAAACGTATTCAAAATCGCGGGGGTAGATTTACCGCGCACAAGTTCAGAGCAGTATCGCGAAGGAAAGCCCGTTTCCAGGCCGGCTCTCGGCGATATGGTCTTTTTCAGGATGTCCGGCCGTGGAGTAGACCACGTTGGAGTCGCTCTCGGCGACGGCAGATTCGCGCACGCAAGTAGTTCTTCAGGGGTAACGATAGACTCTCTCGACGACCCATATTACAGAAAACGTTTTTTGGGTGCAAGACGGGTGCGGTAGTCGTAATGTTATACGGAATTTCTAGATGCAAAATGAAATGTCGAATATAATTGCATAAAAAAATTCTACCTTTCGCCTTTTGATATTTTCATTTTTAAGAGTAGTGTATTCACGTTTCCGTAACGATTATGAAAAAATGATTACAGGATAACCTGCACGCGATTAATCTAATTCCATTCTTAATCGCGTGGTATCGACCGCGAAGACCACGGATACGGGTTCGTCGGTAAAAAATACCGGTTCGAAACATCGTGGATGGGTTCTCATAGCAGGGTAGATTCTCGATGCGGTCATTTTGGAAAAGGGGTCGAGTATAATATGTGTAAAGCCGTATTTAAGGGCTTTGCGCCAGATATCGTCCCCCTCGATCTGACCGACATAGACCCCCTGTCGGTTGCTGATAAAATAGGCTATTCTCAAGTCCGCCGAGATAAGAACGGCATCCTCCGGCGTGTTTTTAGCGACCCAATACAGGGCTTCGTAGAAACTGGCTGCCTCCTCGGTCAACGGAATAATAGCGTCGAGACGCCTGCCAGCCGCGTTCCATTCTTTCCTGTATTTCTCGGAATGGGCGATACTCTCGGCGAACGATGGCAAAACTGCGCCCACGAAAACGGTCAACAAAACCGCCGCGACAATATTGTATATTTTACAACGAACGATGAATTTTATTAGAAGGAAATCAACCCCTCTTATCAAAGTGTAGATTATCGGCGCGGCTATCAAACCTAAATACCTTAAATCCATATAATGGAAAACGAGATAAGCCGGCACAAAACAGAGGACAATAATTGGGAACAGCCGCGCTTCTCTCTCACGAAGTGTCGCCACAAACCCTATAATAAACAGAACTGTTGATATAAGACCGATGGTTATCCTCAAAACGGCCGGAAATTCCAACGATGGGAATAGTATTATCGGTAGGAATTCAAAGAGGTATTTACCAGCATTAGAAAAAACCCTTTCGGCAAACGCGGGAATACCGATAGTCGTTAAACCCGCTTGCCCGATATAAGCGAATTCGCCGTTAAGCGCGACGTAAAGGACCCAGGGCATAAAAAGAACCGCCGATATCGCCATAAAAAGAACCGCCGCCCGCGTTTTTTTTAGCGAAAATAACCATATTATTATTGCAACGGCAAAAGAAACGCCCACGAGCCTTATATAAACCGATAATACTGTCAGCAATGCTCCTATAATTAGCATTAGCCAGCTATCCCGCTCCAGGTATTTAAATAAACACAAAATCGCTATTCCGAAAAACAGCAGGAAAGGAGCTTCGGAAAGTGCGGACGACCAGAAAACGGTCGTAGTCGGATTAAGCGCGAGAAACAGCGCTATACCCGAAGCCGCCGGAATGCTGATTTTCAAGTTTTTTATCAGCAGAATCGTTAGTATCGATAAAAAGAACCAGTAGCAGATAGCGGAGAGTATTTTGAATAGGATGACGGCTTTGACGTCGCCGGTAATCGCCATAAATCCGGCGAGAATAACCGGATAGCCCGGAACGATATGGTAGTCCGGAGGTGTCCCGGATACGTGAAGTTGCACAAGACCCTTTCCCTCGTATATCGCCCTGCCCATATTCATATATACCGCGTTGTCTCCGCCGCCATGAAACGCCGGGTTCCATTGAAAAAAGAGAATAAGGGCGAGGATTACCCCAAAAGAGATGATGTATGTCCATAAAGTTTTTTTTTCCAATTTTATAAAGGAATTCTGGTTGGTTATCTAATATAGACAACCTTTTTCGATATCGAATGGGTGCCTGTGGATACTTCTATAAGATATACGCCCGAACCAACTGTTTTATCGGGTATCCATATCAGGGGCGTCGGCAGGCGCGCTGAATCCGCACCAATATTTCTGCTATATTCCAGGTTTCTGCCGGATTCAGCGCGGCCAAAGGGCAGGTCGGCAACCAGACGTCCGTTTATGTCGAAGATTTTCAGTCCGACCTGCCCTTGCGACCTATCGGTCGCGCCGACGCCCCGGATGTCGATTGAAACAGCATCATTAAACGGATTCGGGGAAACGGCAAGCTCGAATCCCATAGGCGCCTCGACCTCGTCGACACCCAGGTCCCTTGCGAGTTCTACCGTTATTTCCACCGGCGGACCGTCGTCGGGAATATAGATAGAGTCTATCTCTTTTGCGAAATACCCGATAGAGTTAACATAGAGAGAGTAATACCCTCTTTCGAGAAGGCGCCGGTTCGTTCCGTGAACGGGGTCGACGACTCTCGGCGGGAAATAATCGTGCTGAAGTTCGACGACTTCGACAATCGCGTTAGTGATAGGTTCGCCGGTGGCGGAATCGACGACGTGTGTTATGAGCATTCGTTCCGCGGCTCGTTCCATAAGGTAATAGCTGCCTCTGCCGACCCGCGCGGCGATTGTGTCGATAGTGTCGCCGTGCCAGAAGCACTGGTTTGTAATTTCCATTACGATACTACAACTTCGAGTTCGTAGTATGTCCAGGTCTGGAGCTTCGGTTTGGTATGGTAGCTTGCGGCTCCCTCGTATGGTTCACCGGTTTCGTCGAGTATAGCGGCGGCGAGGTCGTCGCGGATTTCCCGCCAGTTATTCTGAGCGTCGGGCCCCCAGCCGGTATACGGACCCTCGCTGAACCACCAGCATATCCATAGTTTGTTCCCGCCGCATGAATCGGGTGAATGGTAGTCGACGATATAAAGCGGCCGCTCTCTTATAAAGAAGTCCCGCATAGTTATAACGCACTGTTCGCTGAATGGGTAGGGACCTTTCGTGTTATCGAGGTCGGTCGCGGTGTAATCCTCCCACATATAGTCCCAGTTTCTGTTCGGGTCGACGCCGTCGGTGTATGCGTCGTATGTGCCGCTGGAATCTAGGTCGCGTTTTGTTTTCCGCCATTCGGTATACCCGGAGTCGAGACACATTATCCGCCCGTCGCAGTTCATCTGCGGGATTATCCATATTTCATAATCCTCCCACCACTTTACCGCGATGCTGTCCCCGGCGTCTATGCGATGCAGAAGGTCGTTTATCATCCACATACAAACCTCGACCCCCGCGGGTTCGTCGGCGTGTTGACCACCGTGGAATTCGATGCACGTTTCGTCCTCGTCGGCCGTGGGGTTATCCGAAATACGCATACCCCAGATAGTTATCGAATCTACACCAGTGTGCCCGAGTGATTCCAGATGGCAATATGCCGAGTAGGTATCGGCAAGCGCGGTTATCTCCTCGATAACCTCCGCAACCGTGTGGTATCTCGGGTCGTATGATGGGTGCTGCGCAAACACGCAAGAAGCGAGCGTTACCGCTATCACGATGATAAGAGTTCTCATAATCCTCCGTTATTGCAATGGCTTTTATTGGATAATAAGAAAACCGACGTATTAAATCAAGCGATTAAAATTATGAAAATCCTTCCGAAATATTAGGAATCTTACAGATGTGTATTCGGTTATTATTAAATACAGATTCGTAGGAAAAATTACTTGACAAAACGTGTTCGGCAACTAATTTAAGACATTGTCGGGGAATACCCCGAATTATAAAAGTGTGTTTTTTGTCGGGTTTCGACCTAATAATCGAATTTCCGAACGGAGGATTAATGCCAAGACGCAGACGCCCGGAAAAGCGCGAAGTTATACCGGACTATAAATACAATTCGGAACTCGTCGCACGATTTATTAATTGTATTATGAAATGCGGGAAGAGGTCCACCGCGCAGCGACTGGTCTATACCGCATTCGATATAATCAAGGAACGAACCGGCCAGGAGGGAATCGACGTTTTCGAGAAGGCGATAGAAAATGTCCGCCCGCAGCTTGCGGTTAAACCTCGCCGTGTCGGCGGCGCGACATATCAGGTGCCGGTCGAGGTTCCCGAGGCTCGTCAGGTCGCTCTCGCAATCCGGTGGATTATTCAATGTGCTAAAGCTCGCGGTGACCACGGAATGGCGCAGAAACTCGCCAACGAGTTTATCGCGGCGTCGGAGAACGAGGGCGGCGCTATTAAAAAGAAAATCGATACGCACAAGATGGCTAAAGCGAATCGCGCATTCGCGCATTATAGATGGTAATCGGCAATCCTCGAAAACCGGCATTTGGACGGTTATTCACGCTCGATATTTAACCCACGACCTCGGTCGTGGGTTTTGCTTGATAGACTACTTGTAGTAAATTCTCCCGTAAAAATTCTCCTAATCTGCCTTCTTGACAAATGCAAGTTTGTGGTTTATACTTAGAATAATCGCTTTCAAAAGGAGGTGGATAATGTCCTTTATATCGAAACTATCGATTATATCGATTTTTCTAATCCCGATTTGCGTCTTCGCTCAGGGTATAACCGACCGTATTCCAGACGAACCGCTACGTGTCGGCGATAAAACCGAGGCGAAACCGCAGGTCGCAATGCCGAAAATCGTTACACAAGAACGCCCGAAAGCGTTCGTGAACCTTTTAGATTCGCTGGCGGTCGAGGTCGTTCTCGAACCGGGGGAGTGGGAAGCGGTTTATGTCGATGTTACAGCGGGGACGCTCGGTTATACGCCGCCCGAACCTGCGATAGATACCTCGCTTATATACTTGGTCGATTGGGCGCCGCTCGATTTACAACGCCAGCTCCGATTGAACCTGGTCCGGCTTAGCCCGTATATGTCGGCATATTATGCCGATATGCTCGCCTCTGCCGACCCTCTGTGGCTCGACGAGCTTTACTATTGTCTGGCGCATCTCGCGGTCGAGATACTGGAACTCGACGAGATGTCGTTCCTTCTGCCGGAAAATGTCCGGGAAATATACGCGAGAGATTCTTTGTTAAGCTACGTGGAAATAATCGACGATGGTCACCCGGGCGGGCTTTATCATAAGACGTATATACGATATATTACTACCGATACGTTTGTAGTGGGTTGGGATACGGTTACGCTCGACCCGGAGATGTATTATCGCTATGTTATGTTCCCGAAGATAACGGACGAAATACCGAGATATATTTGCCCGCCGACGGGCGAACCTGCCGACCCGTGGACAGGGAAATTCTGGCGGACATGGTTCTGGGATGTCGCGGAGACGACCGGCACTTTCGAATGCTGGGCGCTCGGAGAATCCCTCGCCACGGTCGGAGCGCTCTGGAACGGTTTTCAAAATAGCGATACCGACAACGGCGCAATCGGCATCGTTTCCCGCTGGATAAAGAACAGCCTCGATTTCGATTCCGACGCCGAACGGCCACATCAACCCGTTCGTATCTACGCCAAGCATAAAGGCAGATGTGGGGAACACGCCGATATCACGACTGCGGCGTGTCGCACCGGGCTTATTCCCTGCAGGAATATCGAGTCGATAAGCACCGACCACACCTGGAACGAGTTTTTCACCGGATGGCGATGGGCATCGTTCGAACCGGTGAACACGCATGTCGATGACCAGTGGGCATATAACGCCGGGGGAAGAAATGTTGGAACGGTCTATGAATACACCGGCAAAGGAAGCCATTTGCCAGTTACGGACAGATATTCTCACGAGATTGCCGATTTTAACCTCTCGGTAATCGACGCTTCCGGGCGCCCGATAGACGGCGCGCGCGTTATGATAGCTATGGAAAGAGGGGAAGCGATTTATTACGATTGCATTCTCACCACGGATAGCCGGGGCAAGGCTTACGATATGGTTGGCGATAACAGGCATTTTTACTGGCGCGTCGATACGGAAATAGGATGTAATCCCGAACCGGGATATGTTACGGAACTCGTTATCAACACGTTCGACGGCGCGACATATAACAGAACTATGGATATTTCGGCGAATCTGCCGTCTCATAGCTGGGTTTCCGAAACTCCGACTTCCGAACCGGCGGCGTATCTCGGTTCGCGAATTCGCCCGCTGGGGGAGTTTATAACTTATAACGGTGCTTTCGACGATATCTCGACAACCTTCCTCGAATGGAACGATGACGCTTACGGTTTCGCGATGTTCGCGCTTTCGGATTCGCAGTTCGCTATGTTCGAGGCCGGGAGTAGTTTTGCTGCGCTGGCTATGGTCGAGTGCTGCGATTTCGGCGGGATGGAAACCGCGGTCGGGAATACACCGCACTGGCTCGTTATCTCGAATATCGAGAACATAAGGAACACCCTTGTCGGGACTTTGCACGTCGCGCTACACGACTCTTCGACAGGTCGAAAAGAAATAGAAATCCCCGATGAAATCGGTTTGTCAGTCTATCCGAACCCTTTTAATTCGGCGGTAAGGATAAGCTTCGATTACGGAAGCGAGTCGGCGAAACCATCGAGCACATCCACCCCCGACGCGTGCCGGGTCGAGGTATTCGATATTAACGGGCGGAGGGTCGATAAATTGATGCTCGACGATTTAGGATTTATGAATGAAGGACGTAGAATTTCCAATCGACAATCATCAACCAATAATCATAAATCTGCTATTTGGACGCCAGACGAATCCATCGGTTCCGGCGTCTATCTCGTCCGGGTCAAAGGACTAAATAAGGCGGCGAAGGTTATATATATGAAATAATGGTCCTGATATTGTTTCATCGCTTTCATTGCTTTTAATGAACTATTACGAATCCTCTAAAATAGAGAATTTTATCATTTCGAGCGTAAGCGGGAAATCTTAAACTGTTGTCATTCAAAAAGATTTCTCGTCGCTACGCCCCTCGAAATGACATTTACGAGTAATTTTGCAGGAGTTATAATGACATATTAACCGCGGAGGAAGAATGCGCAAAACCCTGATTATTATCGCTTTTTTCCCGTTGATTCTCTTTGCAGATAGTCTTCACGTTTCTATGCTCGGGCGGGTTAATCTTCTCGGGACGGGAGCGGGAGTCGCTTTTACTAACGGTCGCGCCTACGTCGCCGCCGGAGCGCAGGGGGTCAGAGTAGTCGATGTCGCCGACCCGAGCGAACCCGAGGAAATATATTATCATCCAACCTCGGGAAACGTAATGGGGGTCTGGGCAGATGGAGACCTGCTCTATGTCGCGGATTATCACGCGGGTATCCGCGTTCTCGACGTAACCTGGCCGCCGCCGTCAGAAATCAGCAATGTCGCGACTCTCGGCTACGCGCTGAACGTTCAGACCGAAGGTTATTACGCTTATGTCGCCCAATACGACCGCGGGGTCGGCATTTTCGACGTTACCAACCCGTCTTTTCCCGATAATATAGGGAATTTCGATTCCCCCTGCTATACTTACGATGCCGCCGCGAGCGGGACATATTGCTATCTCGCCGATTACGGTTGCGGACTGCGCATAGTGGATATCAGCTACCCGGATACGCCTACCGAGGCGGGTTCTATAGACACCGACGATTTTGCACGAGGAGTAGCGGTTCGCGGGACGGACGTCTATATCGCCGACGGCCTCTTCGGGCTGCGCGTGATGGATTGTTCGGACCCGTCAGACCCCGTCGAAATAGGCTTTGTCAATACTCCCGGCAGGGCGCTCGATGTGTTTATCGCGGGGCATTACGCCTTCGTCGCCGATAAGGATGGCGGATTACGCGTGATAGATATCGCTTCTCCTGCCGACCCGCAGGAGGTAGGATTCTACGAGACGCCGGGGGAGGCCAAAGGTGTCTGGGTCGCCGATGAAATGGCGTTTATTGCGGACGGCGACAGCGGCCTCGCGATTTTGGATGTTTCTTATTTCGAGACGGGAATAAAGGAGACCGAATTGCCGGAGAGCATCGGAATATCGGTTTTTCCGAATCCTTTCAATTCGGCGGTGGAAATTACCATCGACGGCGTATGGGCGGTTTGTGAACCACCCGTTATCGAGATACTCGATGTAAGTGGGCGTTTGGTGGAGAAAATCCCTATTCTGGAAAGCGAGTTAGCGGAGCCGTCTAGCACAAACGTCTATTGGACTGGGTGGCAACCTTCCGCTTCGACCGGCTCGGGCGTCTATCTCGTTCGGGTGCGGTTCGAAAGACCCACCAGCCGTGGCGATAAAATAATCGCGAAACGAGTTGTGTATCTGAAATAGACGGTGCGAGTCTGAGACCTATGTCGGCGGTTATCCATTTAACCGTTAGGTCTATTCTAACGTCATCTCCTCACTCTCTTTTTCCCCGTGGAAAATGCGGACAAGGCTTTTTTGAATGCCTTTAGCGAATCTGTCCAGACTAGAATATATTACCGGGATAACAAATAGCGTGAACAGCGTCGCGGAAATAAGCCCGCCGATAATCGCCGTCGCCATCGGGGAGCGTATCTCCGCGCCTTCGGATTTGTCGAGCGCCATAGGGAGCATCCCGAGTATCGTCGTCAGTGCGGTGATTAGAATCGGTCTTAAACGGACTCCACCGGCCTCGACTATCGCTTCGAGTTTGGCGACACCCTTCCTTCGAAGCTGATTGATATAGTCAACAAAGACGATGCCGTTATTGACCACGATTCCGGATAGAATCAGAAATCCCAGTGCGCTCGGCAGATTGACGCGGTATCCGGCTATGGCTATAGCGATTATAACACCGACAATCGCCAGCGGCACTGTGAACATTATCACGAACGGGTGCGAGAACGACTCGAACTGCGCAGCCATAATCATATATATCAGAAGCAGTGCGGCAAGCGTGACGAGGCTTAAATCGTGCACCATAACCATCAGGTTCTCGTATTCGCCGGCCAGTTCGATATAATAATTCGCGGGGATTCCGCCCTCGGCGCGGAGCCGTTCAATCTCGGCCTTCACATCTTTCGACGTCGCGGAAACGCTTCTACCGGTGATATTACAGCTAAGAGTAACTATTCTCGATTGGTCCTCGCGGAAAATCTGCAGCGGGCCGGTTTCCTCGTTAATACTCGCGACTTGCTCGAGCGGCATCGAGGCGCCCATTCGAGTTATTATTGGCAGGGAGTATAGGTCCTCGAGGCTCGACCGAGCGGCCTTTGGAAAACGCACCCTAATATCGTATTCTTTGCCGCCGGCGCGATAATGTCCGGCAATGCTGCCCTGAGTATAAGTATTTACCGCCTGTGCGATTTCTCCAACCGAAAGTCCGTAATTCGCGGCTTTACTCCTGTCTACCCGGACAACGTATTCCGGCTTGCCCTCTTTCAGGTCGATATTCAGGTCGGTTATTCCTTTAACCTTAATAAGCCTGGTTTTAAGAGTTTTTGCTATTTTCACAAGTTTATCGAGTTCGTTCCCATAGATTTTCAACTCGATATCGCCGGAGCTGGTGTTCCCCATCATAGCGCGCCCAATATCCATAATCGTCAACTCGACACCCTTTAGCGGCGGGAGAAGCCCTCGCATATAATCCCCTATTTCTTCGTTCGTCATCGTTCTTTCGCTCTTATCTTTAAGCCTGACTATAATCTCGGCTTCGTTCGAGCCGGTGAGGCCCTGGCCGGCGGCGGCATCGTATTCTGAACCTTCCCCCATACCGACATTAATCCCGGTAAACTCGACGTCCTCGAGCTCTGCCATTTTATCGGCTATATATCGAGCCAGTTCGACCGTTTCATTCAGCGAGGAGCCTGTAGGCAACGTTAGTAGGCCTCGAGCCATATCGGAGTCGACGCTCGGTATAAACTCCGCACCGACAATAAAGACCAATCCAACAGAGCCGAGAATTAGCAGGAACACAACCCCGAGCGTAACTACGGGATGTTTGAGCGACCATCTCATACTGTTTTGATAACCTTTTCTGACGACATCGAACCTGCGGCTGTGTTTTATGGCTTTGCTTTCACCGGTCGGCCTGAATATTTTACTGGCTATCATCGGCACAAGAGTAAGCGCGACGAAAAGGCTCGCGAGAAGCGAAAAAGTAACTGTCAGCGCGTAACCCTCGGAGAGTTTTCCGGTTATCCCGCCCGCGAAAAGCAGCGGGAAAAAGACGGCGATAGTGGTCAAAGTGCTCGCGGTAATCGCCATTCCGACCTCGCTTGCGCCAAGCGAAGCCGCTTTCAATCGGTGTTCGCCCTCCTCCATATGTCTGTATATATTCTCGATAACCACAATCGCGTTGTCCACGAGCATCCCGACACCGAGCGCGAGACCGCCCATCGTCGTCAGGTTCAAAGTAAAATTGGCGGCATACATAGCGATAAACGCGGCGATAACCGAAAGCGGAATGGCCAGACTGATAGCGAGTGTAGGCCGCCAGTTCCGTAAAAACAGGTATATCATTATTATCGCGAGCAGGCCGCCCATTAGGCCGATACTCCATGTTTTGGTCGCGATTCGCTCAATAAAATCGGCCATCTCGAACATAATTTGGTATTTTATCTCTGGCGGTATTATTTTCCTGATATCCTCGAGAGCTTTCTTGACGCGGTTCGTTACGGTTACAGTATTTGCGCCGGATTCCTTTATTACCATCATCCATACGGCTTTCTCGCCATTGGTCTCGTAGACACCTCTGGATTCCACCGAAGACCATCGTATGTCGGCGATGTCCTTCAGGAAGACCGGTTCGTAGGTCGATGTCGCGCCGACCACGACCTCGCCGATATCTGCCAGAGATTCGAATTCCCCGGCGGTGCGGACAAGAAATTCTTTACGTCTGTAATCCATTCTCCCGGCAGGGAGATTGAGATTATTGAACCTGAGCGCCTGAATAATATTAGTTGTGGAGAGCTTCAGAGCTTCCAGTCGGACGGGGTCTAACTCGACGAGGATTTCGCGCCGTTCGCCGCCGAAAAAGACCGCCGAGGCCACACCGTCGAGTCGCTCCAGACGGCCGGAAACCCTGTCCTCGAGTATCTCGCGTAACTGATAGAGGTCATCCATACCGCTGAACGTCATAACCATCATAGGCATCATAGAAACATCGAATTTAAGGACGGTCGGGTCGGTGGCGTCATCGGGTAAGAACGCGCTATACATACTGATAGCGTCGCGAACATCCTGCGCGGCGAAATCGAGATTGGTTCCCCACGTGAACTCTATCATAACGATGCTGAGGCCCTCCTGCGAGATAGAATTCAGACTCTTAACCCGGCTCACGGATGCGACCATCTGCTCGATAGGACGAGTTATCGATTCCTCGACATCCTCGGGCGATGCCGCAGGATACCGTGTAAGCACACTGACCACAGGATACGAGATATCGGGGAGCATCTCCAGACCGAGATGGTATAACGAAAACAGACCGAGAACCACGATTATACCGATGAGCATCGAAATGGTAACCGGTCTGCTAACAGAAAATTCCGGAAGTTTCATAATACTGACCGCCTGTTTAATGAGTGACTATCAAGTCAATTTAATATACGGATATGATTTGAAAAAATCAAGTCTTATCTCAAAGAGGAGTTTGCCAAAAATCATAATTGTCGGATTATTGGGAGGAAAAAACAACTGCTCACGGCTTTGGTCGTGAGTTGACGGGATGTAAAAAACAGGGCTGGCGCGAGAGTGGTCTTTGGGGTATTGGAAGGGAATCCGTGCGACCGATATAGTATATCCCATTATCCTTATGAGGGCATTGCACGGAGCGTGCCAGCCCGGTTCCCAAGAAAACGTGGTATAGGTGGGCAAATACCTGAAAAAACAGATATTGAAAGCAAAAATTAGGGGCGAGGTTTCCCTTGCCCCATAAATTTTATAGCGGCGGGGGGACTCGAACCCTCGACACGCGGATTATGATTCCGCTGCTCTAACCAACTGAGCTACGCCGCCATTGTTAATAGACAATAACTTACGTCGAATATAAACTCCCTATACATCGTTCTGTGTCATATTTGTGCCAATCCCGAAAACTTCTTTTGAGAGGATTTCGACAGCATCCCTGATGTGTTCTTTAGAAAGATGCGCGCTTCGCGTCGTCATTTTTATGTCTTTATGGCTAAGCAAATGCTGAACAGTCCTTAAATTAACGCCGTTCATTACCAGATGCGAAGTAAATGTATGTCTTAAATCCTGAAAATGCAAGTCATTTATTTTAGCGCGGCCTCGGGCAGTTTCAAACGTTTTTCTAATATTTCCAAGAGGCTTGCCGTTTTTACAGGGGAATATGAATTCATTTTCCATTTTACCTGAAAGTTCTTGTAATACTTTAAAGAGCTTTTGGTTTATAGGAATAATCCTGACTTCATTGTTCTTTGATTTTCGAACGGTTATCAACCTTCTACTTAGGTCGACATCCCGCCATTGCAAATTCAGGATTTCGGATTTCCGCATTCCCGTGTTGAGAGCCATAATTACTATCGGTTTCAGATGCGGTGCGCATTCCGTAATTAGCCTGTCGATTTCTTCATGCGAAAGGAATCTCACTCTCCCGGGAGGTTCCTTGAACTTTTTTACACCTTCTAAGGGCGACCGCGAGACTATACTAAACCTGATTGCCAACGCAAATATATGGCCCAAGCAAGCGAGTTCCCTATTTACAGAAGCAGGGGAAACCCGTTCCCGGCGTTTTGCCTTATATTTTTCGACTTACTCGGTCGAAATATTTGATAGTATAGAATCTCCGAAGAACGCCGATAAGTGTTTAAGACTGACTACATCCCGCTCATACGATTTCTTCGCCTTATTCGCCTTCGAATACTCCAGATAATCCTTCGCAAAATCCTCGAACAGCACGCGCTTCTCAGCATAGATGCCGAGGAAGTCCTCCTTGGCTATCCTGACCTCGATGTCCTTCAGTGCAAGCTCGGCGGTCTTCTTGTCCCGTCCGACCGCTTTCCGAATCCGCTTGCCTTTATAGGTGAAGTCCACGTAATACGTCTTTCCGCGCTTATATAACCTTATCTCGTCCTCCGACGGTGCAATTTACGTATCGAGGGTCCGTAAGTCAAGAAATAAAAGCATCCCGCGCCGATTTCAGCACTTATTGCAGCGGGTATTGCAAAACCCCTTTATAGCCTAGCATTTTGCCGCCGACTATTTATACTCCTATGATAAAAGTCAACTCCTCCTATTATGATAAAAGTTACTTCTTTTAATAATGGCCGTCTTTGCGGATAACAAACCCAAAAATCTAATCATGTTGAAGACATGCAATTCTATTTCACGTTCTTTACTCTCAATTATACATCCTCCCGACCTACTCTTCGCATTTCCCTTCAAAACACCTAACTCATTCCCCACAACAAAAACGCCAGGCTTTGGAGGAAGAATCTTGCGCTTTCCCGAATAAATCTTAGACTTTCGAGGAAGAATCTTTAAATTTTCAGGGTGAATATTTGAGTTTGGAGGACGAACGAAAGTGTTGCGACATCGGACGAAAAGAATTCGACAACGGAAATGGGGCGTTCAAACGAACGCCTTTTCTCTTTGACATTCCTAAAAAATCGTACGATATTTCTTTCAGCGCATGACACATGTCGCACAACGCATGACAATCAATTAAAAAAGGAGCAATACAATGGCAAAAGTAATTCTGCGGCAAATCGGGTCGGCGGTCGAATCGTTTATGGCGCCGCAGGTATTCCAGTCGAATATGGCGCACATGGAAACGCTCAACCGGCGCTATATCGACGCGCACGAGGAATTTATTTTAAGCCAGGAATGTAGATATATAAATATTGTCACAAATTAAAAGATACGAATAAATGCTGCGTAAATTCTGTGCATACGGATTTCTAAAGAACCTGCGGTTCTTCGAGCCGTTTCTGTATCTATTTTTTCTTGCTCGTGGACTGAACTTTTTTCAGATAGGTCTGTTAATTTCGATACGCGAGATAACGGTCTATGTGCTCGAAATCCCAACCGGTGTGGTTGCCGACCTGATTGGCAAACGCCGCTCGATGATTGCTGTATTCGTAAGCTACATCGTCAGTTTTGTTATCTTCTATTTCGGGCATAGCTTCTATATTTTCATTCCTGCATTTGTTCTTTTCGGGCTGGGCGAGGCATTGCGTTCTGGGACACACAAGGCTATTATATTCGACTGGCTCGAAACTCAAGGGCTTGGCGATAAAAAATCCAAATACTATGGTATAACGCGCTCCTGGTCGAAACTCGGTTCTGCGCTTAACGCAATTCTTGCGGGAGCACTGGTATTCTTTCGCGGGAATTACGAAATCGTTTTCCTTGCATCCATTATACCATATATCGGCGATTTGCTCCTTATGATAAGCTACCCGCGCACGATCGACCGTAAGCTGCCGAAAGGTTTCTTAAAGAGGCTCTGGCAAGATACCCTCCCTCTGGTAAAGGATATTTTTACCAACTTCAAGCAGATAAAGTATCTCACGGTTGGTGTGGTGAACAATGCATTTTACAATGGAACATTCAAAGCGACAAAGGATTATCTCCAGCCTATCCTGAAAAGCTATGTTCTTTTGTTGCCCGTCTTTTTAAGCACTGGCGAAACGCAGCGAGCGGCTTTAATCATTGGAGCGGCATATTTTATTATCGAACTTGCAGGTTCAGCGGCATCGCGTAATGCACACAGAATCGAGGGACTTTTTGGCAAACGCAACAGAGCGATAAACCTCAGCTACTGGATTACAATGTTGATTTTTGCAGGCGCAACGGCATTTATTCATTTCAAAATATTCGCACCGATAATTCTTCTGTTTCTGATATACTATATTCTCCAGAACTGTCGCTATACTTCACTCGTTTCCTATGTTGCCGACTATACGCCGCCGGAACATCGTTCGACCGTGCTATCCGTGCAGGCGCAACTGCGAGCTTTATTCGTTGTCGTGATGGCTCCGATATACGGGTTCGTGGCGGATAGGATAGGCTTGGCAGGTGTTTTCGCGGTCGCTTTTGTTATTTTCGCAATAATCGGACCATTTATTCGCGTTCGGAAAGAGACCCCTTGATTTTCGGTTTCTGAGAGCGATATTTGTAATTTGCGCAATTATAGCGGATTATCTGGAAGTTAATCGACTTACAATTCGAGAAAATCGTCAATAAAGATTGCTGATTTTTATCTTGCAAAACAGTTTCATATAATTTAGATTGTCCTCACAATAAATTAGATAAGAAGGACAATGTGAAAGCAAACCCAAAAATACA
>QNEE01000049.1 GCA_003645085.1 bacterium
CGTTTGAAAACCTCCGGAAGACTCGGAGGAAATAGTGTATTTGAAAATAAAGTTACTTTTTCTTTTTTATAATTTCTTCTTGCCATCATAACCCAGCTTGTTGCTTATTTCTTAATTTTTTAATTTCTTCTTTCATAAATAACTCAAATTGTTTAGATAAGATAATGCCCTTTTCTTCGCAGTTTTTTTATATTCATCATAAATTTTAGAATCAACCGATAGAGTTATTCTTTTGTTCGTCATGTCTATACCTTTTATTTACCTGTATTGCTGAATACATACACATATTTTAAAAGTTTTCTCTTTGCCACGAAAACCCTTCAAAAATAGTTCTTTTAGAGGTGGGCAGAATATCATATAACTCGATTATTAAACCCAATTTCTAAGCAATTAAATATTATAGATTAGAATTGGATAGTCAATCGGAATTTGTGAACCCCATGAAGCCGTCGGCTGGAAAACCTCAGAAATCCAGTTGACACGGCGAACAGAGTATCTCTTCGCCCGGCGAGAAAATGCCGTCTTCGTCGTCCTCGAACCAGGCGACGAGGATGTATTCACCTTCGGAGAGGTCCGATGGAACCTCGAAATCGATCTCGAGATAGACTGGAGCCCCCGGAACCAGCGTCATCGTCCCTGTCGACGGGTAAATGCTCATCCTGCGGGGGATATTATAGAAATCGGTCATACCGTTGGTCCCGGGCGGCGGGTCGATATGTCTATGGATTTCCGTTACAACCATTTTAATAACCCCGACACCGGCGGTCGTCCCAAATCCCATTGCGCCGATTTTAGCCACACCGGGGGATTCGATATGTCCCCATAACTTAAATTTCCCGACATCGGATTCCGGCGCGACGGCGTTTGTAATAAACGAACTAATCGAAAGACTCGAAGTGGGGTCGTGGACTTTATTAGCTGCGACAAATACCTGCGGCATACTCGTAACGCCGAAATAATCGGCTCTCCCATCGTGCATTTCCGGATTGTCGTCGCGAAACGGGTCGGGACCGGCGAGTTCGGGATGCCATTCGAGTGGAATCACGCTGTCGGCAAAACTCTCTATTGCGGTGTGAACAGCGGCAGAGGCATAAGGGCAATTAGTGCAGTTTACGTGCGAGAATTCCTCGACAAGAGCCGCGCGTTTGAAAGAGAGTTCGAATTCGAGATTAGCGACCGCGCCCGAACCGACATCGACCGTCTCGGGAACGCAATCGGCGAACGACCAGCCGCCGGCCTCGACGACGTGTGTCCCGACGCCGACCGGAATCGTATCCGGCGTGTAACCGAAAGGCGCGGCGTCGATATAGACAGCGACTTCGTAAATCGGCACGCCGTCGATATCAGTAGATACTACGATATATCCGGTATCGGAGATTTCATCGAAGAGAAAACTCGCCGTATCGACATTTCCGTCGGCTATCGTGATGATAAGCGATTCGGGATTCGGTTCGTATCCGGATAATGCAACCTTGACAACGTAATCTTCAGGCTCGAGTTCAAAACTTACAGGGGAGGTGCCGCTTTGAAGGACACCGTTTAAGAGAACGGAAGCACCCGACGGGTCGGTAATCACTACGAGAGTTCCCTTTTCCGGTTCGGGTTCCGGGCCGTTGCTGTTGCAGCCTGCTAAAACGGCAAGAGCGATTATTGAAAATAATATCACGTTTTTTTTCATCTTTATACGGATTTGTTTTCGGCGGTTTTCTTCGAGCCGATAAATATGTTCGAAACTTTAATGGCACCGAATTTACAGGCACTGAAACACTCGCCGCAGCGGATACAATTATGGCTATTCGGGCTTTTATAGATATTATGTTCGACCGGACAGTTATATTCGCACAGTCTACAATTGGTGCATTTCCCTATGTCGACCTCGAACCGAAGCAGACTTACATAATTGAATAATCCCAGAAACGCACCAAGCGGGCATACGGCACGACAAAACGGCCTTTTCATCATCAAGAAAGCTATAAGGCAAACGCCGAGAATCACCATTTTAGCTGTGAATGGTTTTCCTACTATCGCACGAAGTTCGGGATGCAATAGCACCTGCGGAATGCCGCCCTGCAGCGCACCCTGCGGGCATATCTTACAGAACGTCGTCAATCCGGGCTCGAAAAGCTTCTCGACTTTACCCGTTTCGGTGTCGATATAAGTGAATACTTCTCCGGTCTCGTCGTCGAACATAGGCCTGACGGTCAATATAGGCGCGAGTATCACCAGCGCAATAAGAAACAAGAATTTCCCGTAGCCTATCCATCCGGGTAGCTTAATATGCGGGAGTTTTATTATTCTACCGAGTTTAAATTCGAGGTCCTGGAGAAAGCCGAACGGGCAAAGCCAGCCGCAGGTCGCTCTTCCGAGGAACAAACCGACCGCGCCGACGACACCAATAACGAAATATGGTATCATCTTGAGCGCAAAGAAATGCTGGGCACTGCCAACGGGACAGGAAACTGCGGCAGACGGGCAAGCATAGCAATTGAGCAAGGGGGCGACAACGGCTTTGAGTTTTCCCTGATAAATCTGTGGATTGCCGGTCCAGCCGATAAAATAAGAATTAGGTAGAATCACACCTAAAATTTGTGTGATTCGGCGTAATAGCGCTTTTTTCATATCTATAATCCGACGGCAGGAGGTCCTATCCTATCCCTATACAGGAAAGGCACAGGATGGATGCGTTGGTGATAATTTCCCCGATATCGTCCAGGCTTACTCCGCGAATAATCGCGGCGACGATAACGACAAACAAGACAATAAACGCCAATCTCCTTCCTCGAGTAAGAAGACCGAGTTTCTTTTCGCTTCTCACCTCAGTAGATTAGTCCTGCGGGACTTTTGTTTTGAAAGCCTTGCTCGGTTTGAATACCGGGACTATTCTCTCTTTGATAGGAACGGCTTCGCCCGTTCGAGGATTGCGTGCGATACGCGGTTTACGCTTTTTTAGTTTAAAGGTTCCGAAGCGCCTAATCTCGATGTCGTTTCCTGCCGCCATTACGTCTTTTATGGCCTGCAATAGACCCTCGCAAATAACGGCGGTCTCGGTTTTAGTGAAACCGGTCATCTCGGCGACCTTCTCGACGAGGTCCGCTTTTGTAACTACCCGGGCTTTTTTGATTGCCATTTTCCTCCAATCTTTTGCGAATTTATTTATCGGATAAACCTAATCGTTTCCTACATTTATCCTCAGAATATCCCCTATTCTCAACCGTTTCGGGTCGAGGTCGTTGTTCTCTCTTAAAATCGCGTCGGTTGTAGTTCCGTATCTCTGTGCGATTATCCAGACCGTATCACCTTTTTGCACCTTATAGGTAACCGTGTTATTTTTCGCACCGAAAATATCGGAACCGTAATGTGTGTAAATCGTTAATACTTCACCGATATGAATGATATCGGTCTTTTTGTTGTTCCACTCTTTAATATCGTCGACGGATACACCATAGAGAACGGCCAATCGATTTAATGTTTCTCCCTTTTCAACGACGTGGCTAATCATCGCCGGTTTATCGCCGGATGCCGGACTGTTGCTCACGGTTCCTCGAATTATCAATTCTTCACCGAGTAAAACTAAATCTCCGGTCTTACCGTTCCACTCTTTTAGGTCTGACACGGTTACACCATACTGCCGCGCGATTCCGCTCAGCGTCTCTCCGGGTTTAACGTTATGTATCGTAAATGACTCTTCGATTTTTTTACCCGTTTTTATTGTAAGGGTCTCGCCAGCGACAATTATATCGCTCGATTTACCGTTCTGGGTCTTGATGTCGTTCACGGTTACGCCGTATTGTTCGGCGATTTCGCTCATCGTCTCGCCGGAGCGGACTTTGTGCTTTATGGTTCTCGGAGAGCCGATATCCGCCGCGGCGGGTTTGTCGGTATATATCGAGAGTTTGTCTCCTATTTGAAGGCGCGTGTCGGATTTGTTGTTCCAACGCTGGATGGCCTCTACCGTAACGTCATAGAAAGACGCGATTTTGCCGAGCGTATCCCCTTTTTTGACGGTATACGTAATTCTCGTTCTACCCGTTGTATAACCGCCGGAACCGCCGGGAGAGTCGGTAATTATCTCGAGTTTCTGGCCGATACTCAAAGTAACGTTTTTACTTGAAAGGCCGTTCCAGGCGACAATCTCGGAAATGTGGACATTATAGCGACGGGCGATTGCCCATAGGGATTCTCCTTTTCGAACGGTATGGACGATTTTGCCTTTCGGTTCGCGATGCGATTCAGTAGCCAAAACGACCAGCTTTTGTCCCGGATATATTGTGGATTTACGGTTCAGGTTATTCCAATTTAGAAAGTCTTCGGTGCGGACGCCGAACCGCGCGGCGATAGTGCTCGGGGTATCGCCCGACCGGACGGTGTAGGTCGTTTTTGTTCTGCCATACGGAATCTTTAACCGCAAACCGGGTTTGATGACCGAACCTTTTCCAAGAGAGTTCGCCAGCAAAAGGTCATCGAGTCTAACGCCGTGCTTTTCGGCGATTTCGGATAATGTGTCGTTCTTTTTAACGGTGTAATAACGGTTAATCGAGCCTTCGCCGGACGGCGCGGTTCTTGCCGGAATCGGAGCGCTGCCTTTTGCGGCGAGAGCTTTGGCGACACCGGGCGAGACTGGTATAACGAGCTCCTGGCCGATGCTCAACCTGTGCGCGTTTTTCAATCGATTTGTCTCGGCGAGAATAGCGACGCTGGTGCCGTAATGCAGCGCTATTTCAGAGAGCGTCTCACCTTTACGGACTTTATGCCGCGCCCAAACGGTTCGGTCCTCTTCGGGGATTGCCGCGTATCTTTCAGCGAAAGTTTCGGCTTTGCCGATAGGAACTCTTATCGGGTATGCAGTAATATCGGGCGGCGTGCAATAGCGTAGAATTTCCGGATTGAGTTCTTGAATAAAGGAGAGGGAAGTATCGGTGCATTGCGCGATGATTTCGAGGTTCGTAGGTTCGTCGACTTTTATTGTCTCGAACTCGTAAGGGGGATATGGTTCGATATCGAAACCGTAAGCCTCGGGGTTTTTAGCGATAATCAGCGCGGCCATAAACAGCGGGACATAGTTCTCGGTTTCCGTCGGGAGGTCCATCTCCCAATAATTATCGGTTCTTTGCTTTTCGATAGCGCGTTTAATACGTCCATCTCCGCAGTTATAGGCGGCTAGGCAAAGCTCCCAATCGCCGAATTTTTTATAAAGGCTTTCGTAATAGTCCGCAGCGGCGATAGTCGATTTTTCGACATCGCGGCGTTCATCGAGCCACCAATTCACTTTCAACCCGAAGATTCTGCCGGTCGATTTGACGAACTGCCACATACCGACGGCGTGCGCCCAGCTATACGCTCCGGGAGAGAAACCGGATTCTATAAGCGGGAGATATGCGAGGTCGGTCGGAAGACCGCGGGACTCGAATATTTCTTTAATCATCGGGAGATAGCGTCCGCTGCGTCGAAGCCATTCTGAGAACGGCTCGCGGGCGTCCGTTTGCAGAAAAACTATCTTTTCTTTGACGCGGTCGTTCCAAACTACAGGGAAATCGAACTCGCCGCTGAGAGCCTTCGGTAATTCACCCGCCAGTTCGGACAGGCGCAATCTGGTGTCTTCGGAAAGAGCGCGGTCCTCGAGAGCGACCGAAAGCACAATCGGTGCCGCAGTAGCTTCGAGGCTATCGGTGTGCGCAAGAGAATAACGATAGTCGTAAGCGATTTCGCGCAGTAGCATATCTGTTTGTGCAGAAAGGTCCTCATCGTCCGACGCATCGACCTGAGCGATAAGATGCAATGCCTCGTCGAAATCGGCGCGAGCCTCGGCCCATTCACGCTTCATATTATGGACAACGCCCTCTGCATAGGCGGCCTCGGCCGAACGCAGCAGTTCATAAGCGGGGTTGGCGCCTTTTTCGTCCTCGGGAATCGATTCCAGCAGAGATGCTTTTTTAGAAAAGTCGGTAGTGGCACAACCGGCAATAAGAATTGCGGAAAAGAGAATTACGGAAATAATGGTTATCGCCCTGCCGGTTATCATAGGCCTTATCGTTTTAAACGGTTCGGTATATTTATTTATTTCAAATAATATTCCTCAACTCTATATATGTCAACGACTTTTTGAGATTTAGCCGAAAAAAAACGGCCGATGCGGTTTAGTATATCCCACATATCTCCTTGATATTATTACGGTTATACGAATTATATGATATTTTACTAAAAATGGTCGCTTTATTCTCGTGCCAATAAAGACAGAACAAACGTGGCGAAACCGACAGGGCTGTCACGCTCCGTGCGAGGTCCTCATAAGGATTAATTGAACACATCATTTCGGACGCACGGACTCCCAAACCCACAAAGACCCGACCCTCGCGCCAGCCGCCAGTGGCGGAGATAAACGTGTTCGACGGCTTCACCGATTCGCTTCCTCAGAAAAAGTCTCGATTGCGAATTAAATCCCTAAAGTCGCGGGCTGTTGGGTCTCTATAAATCGACCGTCAACGAATATTTTTCCCTTATTGACAAAGGAGCGAAAAACCATTAAATTATTTATAAGAATATTCTCAGGAAGAAGGGAGAACGATGATAGTTTTGATATTAGTTTCTATACTCGCGGCTTTCGCTGCGAATGTGCTCTATGCGGCCGACCCGTGTGATGGGGCTAGTGTGGTTTATCTTATTTATAATGACCCGGATATACATCCTATCGGAACGGCGTGTATTTCTATTCGATACGCGCCGGGGATTTTTCCGCGAAAAAGAGAGCGATATTGATGAAATGAGAAAAGAGCCTAGGGCCTAGGACCTAAAGCGATACACCTAAAAAGGGGCGCTTGCCGTGCGCTCTCGCAATTAACGGAGAATCAACGCAGGTGCTCCCCTATGGATCATTTCATATAGATACCCTTTTTCATTCTGTCATTGCGAGCGACCGTAGGGAGCGCGGCAATCTCCTGCAAATACGGCGAGATTGCTTCGGTCATTCCATTCCCTCGCAATGACAGGTGGGTTGAACGGGAGCACACGCAGGTGTTAAACGGCGATAATCGTTCATTATGGAACGGGCGACCGGCCGGTCGCCCTTACGGGTTATCTCAAATACACGATGCGCTTGGTAACCGATTTATCGCCGGCTGTTGCGCGGATAAGATAGACGCTGGAAGTGATGGATTCCTCCGGCGTCCACGTTATTTCGTAGGGGCGGTTCGTGAACCGCCCGTCGTCGGGACGTTCGCGAACGTCCCCTACGGAAATATCCGCCACCATTCGCCCGTTTATATCGAGTATCTCTATTTGGTATATGGTTTGTGGTCTGTGGTATGTGGTTCCCGACCCCACCCCAATCGAAATCGTTACCGCCGCATTAAATGGATTTGGATATGTTTGTAATTCATAATCTTTTACTTTATCTTCAAACTCTTTTATTCCTGTTGCAACACTATCTTCTGGGTTTAATGTTATTCTTGGAACCACAAAAGCACTCCAATATTCAGTAGTGTCCATTTCAACCATTAAACTATCTCTCCATTTTTGACCAGAATATTCTTTAGTAACAATTGCTATTAAAGAATCACCATGTCTTGGTGGGTTTGTGAAAGACAAATTTGAGATGTGGCATGGATAACCTGGTTCAAAGGTGATGTGTTGAGTTATAGAATCTGAAGGATTATCTAATCTTTTCACAGTATAATAAAAATCACCGAGGTAAGGATCAACACCAGTGCTGTCTCTCATATGTGAATCAATCATAATATTATGCTCTCCGCCTGCATCTGTTGGAGCAACATCTGGAAAACCACCACTTCCACCGCAAGTATAATTAGGATTTTTTATATTTATAGAAGCACCAGCTGAATTTGTTCCCCAAATATAAGCAACAGAATCATCATCACCAGGCATTGGAGAAAAGTTTAGATCATTAATAGCAAATAGGCCTGTAACACCAACAGGATAACTCAAAGTATCAGTATGAATTAAACAACCATTTAATGTATCGCCTATAAAAGTATCTCCTGTTTGTGATGGTCTTACATAAACACCAATACCATATGAAGCACTAGCTAGTGTAAGAAATGTCATAACCCCTGCAATTAATGTCTTTAAACCCATTTTTTCACCTTAAATATATATTTATTAGCGATTCTTAACGTAAAATCCTCGGGTCATCGCACCAATAATATCGTTCCGCTGCAGACAATTTCGCCCTCGTGGTCGATAAGGAACATATATAGCCCGGGTGCGCCGATTCCGCCGTCGATGACACTGCCGTCCCAGCTTGTCGCGCCGGGTTCCGACTCGAAAACCTTCTCGTTGCGGATGTCGAATACGCGGATTATCGCCTTCCCGGAGGCCTGATACGGATACGTAAAATAGACCGATTCGTTAACGCCGTCGCCGTTCGGCGTGAACGGGTTAGGATAGTAATTACAGCTGGTAACCGATGGGAAGAAGCACCAGTGGAGCGTGTCCATCACGTTCGGGGCGCCGTAATCGGGCAGAATATCGGAGGCGATAAGGTCGACGCAGATGCTGTCGTTATTCGACCAGACTATACCCTGTTCTTCGGGCAGAAAAGCGAAAGCCTCGTCGATATCGTCGTAATAGATACCGGCATCGCCCCAGCCGAAAAAGAGAGTATCGCCGAGGATTAATTCGAGGCTCGCCGGTTCGACCTGACGATGGACGTCTCTGAGCGGGACGGTTATATCGGCCTCGAGGTCGAGGACAATCGCGCCCGGAGACGGCGTTTGTGCACCGGGAACCGGTGGAGTCAAATCGACGAAGAATTTCCAATTGACAGGGTCGGCCGGGTCCCCGGCGTTATCGAGAGCCTGTTTAAGGCTGCAGGCGACCCACATACCGTCGGTGAAATACTCCGCGGGTGGCGGATAGAATGTCAGGATGTCGTCGGTGAAATCGAGAATTGTCCCATCGACAGTGTGGTCGATACCGTTAACGCCGAATATTATGCTGGTTTCGTCGACCCCCTGGACTGAATCGGTAATAAGCATAACTATTTCCTGGTCTTCGTTTGTGGAGACCTCGAGCGGTTTCGGGTAGATAATCTCGGTCAGCGGGCCGCGAATAATGTGTATGCTGAATGTATCGGACCAGCAGCAGGCACGGTCTTCTGGGTTTCCGCCGTCGGTGTCGTCGTCGCAGGCATAAACCGCGAACACGAAATCATCCTCGTCATCTAATCCGGGCAAATTAAAATCGGTTTTGAACGAATCACCGGTAGTTCGGGAGAGTGGAACCTCGCCGATGTAGCCGTCGTCGAGGTCGCCGTCGGTATCATAAATCAGGATAACCCCTTGAGGGTCGCCCGGGTCGGCCGGGTCGTAGACACCCGAGAGGTCGTCGATAATCTCCATATAGATATTGAATCCCGTTCCGGCGGGGACCGAATACGGCCCGAGGAAAGTAAATTCGGGGCAAAGCGTATCGTCGTCGAGAACGACATAACACCATTCGACAGTTTCCATCGAGTTTGGACCCAAATTAAAATCTTCGTAATCGGGCATATCCATAGCGCGGATTATCGCCACGCAGATAGTATCGTAATAGCTGTTGACGATAGGCGGTTCGGCGAGAGTCGGGTCGAATGTAACAGTCGCGCCGTCCCAGGATACTCCGGGGGAGGATAACGACATAAAACGGACATCCGGAGGATACGAAGCGCGGCCCTCTCTATTGCAATATGTGAACAGAATTGATTGTTCGTTAACGCCTGAAAAATCGTCGGTAATTTTAAAGCTAATTATCTCGTAAGGTTCCGGTGTAGTTATCCCGGGTGCCGGATAAAGGTTCGAAGCGACCGGCGGCATAGTATCGGCGCCCCAGCACCAACGAATCGGGCCGGCATAGGGCAGATTGCCCTGCGTATCCATCACCCGTGCGAGGACGACATCGACAATCAGGTGGTGTTCCCACGGCGTCGTCGGAGTAAATATTAGTAGGGGGCTATCATAGACCAGTTCGGGGTCGGATGTTGTGAACATCCGGTCTTCTACTACGAGCTGTATCGACGATTCGTCGACCGAGTCTTCCATCTCGATTTCACTCAAATCCATAATTATTCTCTGGTAGCGCCTGTTGGATATCGGATAGGGGTGAGTGGAAACGGTATCCGGATGCGGTTCGACAATAGCCGATAGCGGGCTGCACGGCGCCCAGTAATCGGACTCGTCGTCGTCCTCGAGACCGAACTCGTCTATAAAGGCCTCGATTTCGACGTGGCGGAAATCGCAACTCGCGACCGGGTGACTCGTGCTCCATCGGACATAATACCCGCCACGTATGTTCTCGACGATATTGACCAGAATCGTGTCGAAACTGGTAGAAGGGGTATACGAGTAAAAACCGCCGCCGGTCTCTTCGGTTATACTCCCCGGACCCCAATAAACCCCGTTATATGGTCTACTCGGGTCGGTATAGCCTGTATCGATAATAACGAAACATATCGCGTCGTGGGACATAACGGCGCTATAGACATCGGAGTATACTACGTCGGAAAAACCTGTTCCATCACCCAGATAGTGATACGGCGCGTCCGAGACGAGACATATAACCTTCCGCGCGCCGGGTCGCCAATGTATAAATTCGAGAGCGTCGTAGATAGCGTCGAACGCGACCTCGGGGCCATCGCCGCCGCCGGAGGCTCCGAGAGCCGAAACCCAGGTCTGAAATTCCAGGGCGCTTCCGGTAAGGTCGTATCCATAAGGGAAGTTCACGATATCGGAGAATGTTACGAGGCCGAGCCTGTAATCGATACCGGAGACGACCAGCGATTCGGCGAACTCGACACACCTGTCGGAAACCTCGTCTATCATCCCCCACATAGAGCCGGTCGTGTCGATACACCATACTATATCCGCGGCGCCGCCTCCGCCGAGGCTGTTGACGATAAGCGGATACTGCTCATCGCTATTCATCCACACCCGGAAATTTCTCTCGTCGAGGCCCTCTATCATCCGGTCGGCTTCGTCGTTAACGAGGCAATATGCGCTAATCATCGGGAAATTCGCAGGATTGATGGATTCGACGGTGAGAGTTAAATCGAGAGGAGGCGGTATTTCGATACTGAACTCCCAACAATAGACCGTCCAGTTGGGACCGCAAGGCCCGACGATGTCGGCTCCGCCGACGCAGACCTCGATAGTATCGTGTAGGTCATAGCTTAAACCGGCGTAAGAGGCGTAGAAGAATAACGTGTCGTGTAGCCAGCGAACGGGCGCTTCTCCCCAGTGGAAGGTGTCGCCGTCGATGACGAAGAACATAGTCAGTGTATCGACTGCGGTCAACTCATCGAATACACTTGTAAAGATTATCGGGGAGAAATCACGCGTGGTGCCGCCGTCCGGCGGGAAAATATCGTCGAAAACCGGACCGGTGGTATCCATCAGGAAACTGCAATCGAACGGGGGGAATAGTATGTGATTTCCGAATATATCGGCGAGGTCGAGCAACGACATATCGATTAAACCCTCGGGGAAAACGCCGGAAGGTCGCCAGATAAGCAGCGTATCGCCGGAGAGAGTGAGTTCCGGGTCGGTTGTCCCGTATATTACACCATCGACTCTCAACTGAATCGAGGTTTCGTCGATTCCGCTGGCGTCTTCGACCTGTATAAATATAGCGCTGTCGTTACAGGCGATAGTATCGCCGCAGTGCGGCCAAATAAGCGTAACAATAGGCGGGTCGCCCTCGGGCAAAACCCAGAAGCTGTCGAATAGGGTGTCGGCTTCGCCGCCGGGATTAGTTATAATCACGTCGTGAAGTCCGATAGGCGCGGTCGGCAGAACGTCGATGTTGGCCCTGGCCTGACTTCCGGTAAGGCGCATTGTCCCGAGGACGTCTATTCCGGCACCGAAATCGCTCGTTATTCCCGGGAGAAACCCGCTACCGTAAAGCATAATATTCGACAGGTCGCCGATATGCACAGTGCATGGGTCGGCCACTGTCAGGGTAGGGGTTTGCGAAAGAAGGATACCGGGTATTATAAAGAACAGGATTGGAAACAAAAAGGTTGTTTTGGCTTTCATTTGTTACCCTCCCGGGTATATTAATTTCCCTTTACGAAAACACGATTGTTTTCGCGCTCCCCTGTTACTTTATAATATTATAATTTATAGATTATTATAAGTCAATACATAAATGGAAATTATAAGGGACATCGAGCGATATAAAACTCCTGAACACCTTTTGTTGAAAACAACATTCTCAATCCGTTTGACATAGTCTCAGTCAAATCTTATCTTAAAATATGCCTAATTGGAAAATGATAATATCCTACGACGGGTCGGAGTATCACGGCTGGCAGGTGCAGCCGGGTGTTCGGACAGTCCAAGGGGAATTGAACTACGTTCTTAAGAAACTTTTCGATATGCCGGTTCGGACGGTCGGTGCGAGCCGGACCGACGCCGGTGTCCACGCGCTAATGCAGGTCGCGAATGTCGAGTTGCCGGACAGGTTCGAGGTCGAAGACCTACGGCGGAGAATGAATCTAATGCTACCGGATGATGTCGCTGTCGGTGGTATCGAAAAGGTGGCGGACGATTTTTCAGCGCGATACAGCGCAATCGGCAAGCGATACGAATACAGGATAATATTCTCGAAGGACCCTCACAGAAGAAACGGCGCACTGCTATTGCATAGACTGCCGGATATAGATATATTGAATCGAACGGCAGGTTATCTCATAGGCGAACACGATTTTACGGCATTCGCGAAGCTACAGAGCATCCCGGAAAATCCGGCCTGCAAAATAGCGGAAGCAAGATGGGTTCAGCTCGTCGATGGTCTCAATTTCGTTATCGAGGGAAATCGTTTTTTGCATCAGATGGTCAGAAGTCTTGTCGGCGCTATGCTCGATTGCGCGCGTGGGAGGTTTTCGCCGGAGCAGTTTAAGGAGATGGTCGAAAGCGGCAAGAGAATTTATGATTACAAGGTTGTCGGTGCGAAGGGCTTGTGGCTTGTGGAAGTGATTTATGATTGAGGATTGAGGATTTTGGAATGCGGAATGGAAATTATCGCGCGGATTCCCCCTACGGGGGCTATCAAGTTGGATATGATATTGATTTGATAGGGCAACCGTCCCGGTTGCCTTTTCCGTTGCATTCCCGGCGGGTTATGATTATATTGTGAATAACAACAACCGAGGAGGGGCAATGCGATATATATCGATGATTATTTTGTTATCCGTGACGACCGTTGTGATTGGCCAGACATTCGTCTCCGGCGCGGTTTCGGGTGTGTGGGACTCGACCGGCTCGCCGTTCTACGTGACCGACTCGGTCTGCGTGCCTTCGGGCGATAGCCTGCGAATCGGCCCGGGCGTGGAAGTCATATTCCAGGGGCATTACAAGTTTTGTGTGGACAGCAACGCGGTTTTGAAGGCGATAGGAACGGCGGCGGATTCGATTTTGTTTACGGCGGAGGATACGGTACTGACCGATTCTACCGGCGGGCATCACGGAATTAGATTTTATAAAACCGTGAATTGTAGTATTTCGTATTGCCGGATCGAATGGGGCCATGCCTTCGACCCAATGTATATAGATGTAGACAACTTTTCGGGCGGTGGTGTCTTCTGTGATTCATCCCGGATAACGATTACGAATTGTCTGTTCATCCACAATTATATAGGTGGTTTCATGTGTGGCGGAGGAGGTGCCATCTGCTCTTATAGGTCCGTAATTAACATCATCCAGAATTCTTTTATCGAAAATGATGGTTTCGATAGCGCATCGGTTATAATTAGTTATTCGGAAGGCGTTATTAAAAGGAATTATTTCCTGCGGAATACGGGCGCGATATTCTGCAATCGTTCAGACCCGCTTATTGAAAGTAATGTAATGTTAAATAACTCTTCTGGTTGGCCCGCCGGAGCAATAGCTTGTAGGGGGTCATCACCAAAAATTATTAATAACATTATCGGATGGAACACGGGGGATTATGTAGGCGGAATAGCGTGTTGGTCAGGCTCCCCGCTTATTATCAATAACACAATTTATGGAAATTACGGCTACATTAAGGCAGGTGCTATTTACTGTAGAGGCGTTGCCAAACCTACTATTATTAATAATGCTATTAGCACTAATACGGGTGTATTGGCGGATGAAATATATATCCAGGGCCATATTAGCTATATTTGCACCGTTTTTATCGCTTACTGCGATATAGATACTTCCAAATGCGTGGTTAATAACGATACTCTAGACTTTTGCATCTTCGGTCCCGGCAACGTTAATTACGACCCGATGTTCGTCGATACTGCGGCGGGGGATTTTCGCCTTCAGGACGGCTCGCCGTGTATAGACGCCGGGGCGGAGTCGGTTTATATTGCTCTATGGGATACGGTTATCTACGCGCCGGATATCGACATCGACAGCAATCCGCGGCCGGTAGGCCTCGACTGGGATATCGGCGCTTACGAAAGCCCATATACCGCGATGTCGCGTATAGATTACGACGCCGGTTGGAACCTGATATCCAATCCGTCGGAGTTACCTTTCGACACCGATATTACCGGTTTCTCCTATTACGGCTACGAAACCCCGACCGGTAGCTATTTCGACGCGGAGAGTCTCTATTTAGCAAAGGGATATTGGCTGCTCGGAACAAGCGCGGGCACGACGTTCATCAGCGGCGGCGAACCGGCCTATACCGACACGCTCTACCGCGGCTGGAACCTTATAGGCTCTATCAAATACCCGATACCGCGCAATCGTATCGCGACCGAGCCGCCGGGACTCGGTCTAACGCCGCCTTACGGATGGGACCGCGCCGCAAGCAGCTATTTCACGGCAGATTCGCTGTTTCCCGGAAAAGGCTATTGGTTCCTATCGAGCGGAAACGGAAGAATAACGGTAGGGCCGTAACGAAATTCGGAATGTGGAATGCGGACTGCGGAATGAGAACGGATGAGCCTCCCGCCCGTAGGGCGGGAGGATGGATCGAGATGAATGCGGACTGCGAATAACGAACAACGAAAATCGATAAACGACAAAGGACCCGAATGGCGCGAATCAAACTCGAAGAGACACTCGAATATCTATACGACGACATCCAGCCGAGTCTCGCGGAGGCTGTCCGGGAAGTTCTTCCTGATGCCGAGTTCGAGAACCGCGAGCTTTTCCGCGCGTTTTTGAACGCAATCGGCAGACGCTGCCACGACTGGGCGAAAATCCCGAACAACCTCATCGATTCGGTATGAACAAGAAACTTCGCGGATATATCACACTCGCCGTCAAGGTCTCCGTAAGCGCGGGGCTGCTCTATTTTCTGCTCACGCGGATAAATCTCGAGAGCTTTATCTCCGCGGGGCGGGAATTCCCGCTGTGGTCGTTTATCCCGCTGACCGCGCTGTTCGTTTGCACGGTTTTTTTCGGCAGCCTAAGGTGGCGCGTGTTTCTGCGCGTGCACGGTGTCGAACAGTCGATTCTCAAGGGGATAAAGCTCTATCTAGTCGGTTATTTCTTCAATAACTTTTTGCCGAGTGGAGTCGGCGGGGACGTCGTCCGCGGATACTCCGCCGGCAAAGATAGCGGGAAAATGCCGGAGGTCTATGCGGCTATCGCCGCCGAGCGTCTCACGGGGCTTCTGGCAACACTCTTTATCGCGCTCGTATTCCTGCCGTTCGTCCGGCCGGTTCCGCCGATTCCGCTTGTTATTCTGATTCTAAACGCCGCGTTCTGGGCCGGGACTATAGTTTTTATTTTTCTGAATCTCGAAAACTTCCTCCGTAAAATACTCGGCAAACTGCCGTTCGGTATCGGCCATAAAATCGC
>QNEE01000050.1 GCA_003645085.1 bacterium
AACTATATCCATACCGAAATCCCTGCGGGCAAATTCACTAAAAATTGGGCTTGCGCAAATTGCGTTTCCAGCATATACTATAAATTTATATAAACTAAAACTAAAGATTTTCGCCAGAGCAGAAAAACGAGTTTAATCAAATAAAGAAAGATAGAAATTTAATTAATCGCTAAATTACCAAGGAGGAGAGAAAATGGCGAAAGAACATTTCGAGCGAACGAAGCCGCACGTCAATATCGGCACAATCGGCCATATCGACCACGGCAAAACGACGCTCACGGCGGCCATCACTATGGTGTTGAACCGCAAAGGGCTGGCGAATGTGGAGAAGTTCGAGGACATCGACAACGCGCCGGAGGAAAAAGAGCGTGGGATTACAATCAATACGGCTCACGTCGAGTATTCGACCGAGAACCGCCACTACGCTCATATCGACTGTCCGGGTCACGCCGACTATATCAAAAATATGATTACCGGCGCGGCGCAGATGGACGGCGCGATACTTGTGGTTAGTGCCGCTGACGGCCCGATGCCACAGACAACCGAACACGTCCTTCTGGCACGCCAGGTGAACGTCCCGGCTATAGTCGTGTTTATGAACAAAACAGACCAGGTGGACGACCCCGAGCTTCTCGACCTCGTCGAACTCGAGGTTAGGGACCTCCTTACAAAATATGAGTTCCCCGGCGACGATATCCCGATTATTCGTGGCAGCGCCCTCGAGTGTATGAACGCGGGCTTAATCGAGGATAAACCTATCGACGACCCGGTTTTCAATCCGATTCATGAGCTTCTGGAGGCTGTGGATAGTTATATCCCAACGCCACAAAGGGATGTCGATAAGCCGTATCTTATGCCGGTCGAGGATATATTCTCTATCACCGGTCGCGGCACAGTAGCTACCGGCAGAGTCGAACGCGGTAGGATAAATCCAGGCGACGAGGTCGAAATCGTCGGTATCAAAGAGACGAGAAAAACGGTCGCTACGAGCCTGGAGATGTTCCGCAAAATCCTCGACTACGCCGAGGCCGGCGATAACGTCGGAGTCTTGCTTCGCGGTATCGACAAAGAGGATGTCGAACGCGGGATGGTCCTTGCCAAACCGGGGTCGATTACTCCGCATACGAAGTTCAAGGCCGAGGTCTATGTGCTGAAAGCCGAAGAAGGCGGAAGACATAAACCTTTCTTCACCGGTTATCGTCCGCAGTTCTATTTCCGCACCACCGACGTTACCGGCGAAATTAAACTGCCGGAAGGGGTGGAGATGGTTATGCCCGGCGATAACGTTACGATGGATTGCGAACTTATATCCCCTATCGCTATGGAACAGGGCCTGCGGTTCGCGATTCGCGAAGGTGGAAAAACTATCGGCGCCGGTGTAGTGCACACGATAATAGAATAGAAAGTAGTCCTGGTAACTATGCCCAGAGATGTAATAATACTCGCGTGCACAGAGTGTAAAGCAAAAAATTATACCTATACGAAGAACAAACGGACTCATCCGGAACGTGTGGAGTATAAAAAATTTTGCCCAAAATGCGGCAAACACACTTTACACAAAGAAAGCCGTTGATGATTATCAACCGCGGACGGCAAAAGAATACTTGCTACCCGCTAATTGCTGATTAGGCCTGTAGCTCAATTGGCAGAGCGGCGGTCTCCAAAACCGCAGGTTGGGGGTTCGATTCCCTCCGGGCCTGATAAATAAACGAGGGCGGGGGCTGTGAATACGCGGTCTCCGCCACCCGATTGAAACCAATATTGTCGGGATTGGCGAAATGCTCGAAAAATTAAAAACATTTCTTAAAGAATCTTACCAGGAGTTCAAAAAGGTCCGCTGGCCCACGCGCGAAGAGCTTATCGGCCTCACTATCGCTGTGGTCGTTAGCAGTATACTTCTTCTGATATTCGTGGGGGTCGTCGATAGGCTTTTCTTCCTTCTGGTCAAATTCGTGCTGGGGTAAATATGGCAGACTGGTATGTAGTCCATACGCTATCGGGCCACGAACAGAAGGCCAAACGCTATCTCGAGGCGGCAATTCGTGAAAAGGGATACGAGGATAAAATACTCGAAATACTTATCCCGACCGAAGACGTTGTCGAGATGCGCCAGGGCAAAAGGCGAACCGTTCAGCACAAGTTTTTCCCGAGTTATATACTCATTCTTATGGAACTCACAAAGGAAACTCGCGCCGTGGTTACATCTACTCCGGGTATAACCGACTTCCTTCTGACTGGGGGAGAACCGAAACCCGTTTCAGAGGAGGAACTCGCCAGAATTAAAGCGCGTTCAGAGGGTATCGAAGCTACCGAACACAGAATCGAGATACCGTTCTCGGAAGGGGACGCGGTCAAGGTTATCGACGGGCCATTCCGCGATTTTTCCGGGACGATTTCAGAGATTAACCCGGAGCGCGGAAAAATAAAGGTGATGGTTAGTATATTTGGAAGATTGACACCTGTCGAAGTCGATTTCCTTCAGGTTAAAGAAGACGAAGAGTAAAATCTTAAAAAGCGAGTAGTAGCCTTTTGACGCACTCTTTCAACTAATTTTTAGGCGATTTATTGTCCGTAACATACCACGGTTTGCCTCTGACCGTGGGAGGACGAAAGGAAAAATATGGCAAAAGAAATCAAAACGAAACTCAAGCTGCAGATACCCGCGGGTAAAGCTACACCAGCTCCACCCGTCGGCCCCGTTCTCGGACAGGCCGGAATCAATATTATGGAATTCTGTAAAGCTTTCAACGAACAAACGGCGAAAAAAGGAGACTCCGTTATTCCCGTCGTAATCACCGTCTACAAGGATAACAGTTTCACCTTTATAACCAAAACACCCCCGGCAAGCGACCTTCTTCGGAAAGCTGCAGGTGTCGAAAAAGGCTCCGGAGAACCGAATCGCGAAAGCGCCGGAGTGGTTACAAGAAAACAGGTTCGCCAGATAGCTGAAACCAAGATGGAAGACCTTAACGCCAACGATATCGAAGCGGCTATGCGTATTATCGAGGGAACGGCGCGCAGTATGGGTCTCAAGGTCGAGGGATAGGGGGTAAATATGTCGAGACACGGGAAAAAATACGAAGCGGCTCGCGAAAAAATAGACCGGAATAAGCGCTATACTCTTAAAGAAGCTGTCGAGTTGGTCAAAGAGTGCTCGTTTGCCGAATTCGACGAAACCGTCGAGGTTGCAATAAGACTCGGTGTCGACCCAAAACACGCCGAGCAGATGGTTCGGGGAACAGTTGTGCTTCCAAATGGCACCGGAAAATCGGTAAGAGTAGCGGTCTTTGCCGAGGGCGAAGACGCCGACGCAGCTCGCGACGCCGGTGCAGATGTGGTCGGGGGAGACGACCTCGTCGAGAATGTCCAGGAGGGTTTCCTCGATTTCGATGTTGCGATAGCGCACCCCTCCATGATGGGTAAGGTCGGTAAGCTCGGTAAAATGCTCGGCCCGAGAGGGCTTATGCCAAACCCGAAATCCGGGACGGTTACTCCGAATGTCGCGCAAGCCGTGAAAGAAGCTAAAGCCGGCAAAATCGAATATCGTGTCGATAAGGGCGGCGTTATACACGCTTATATCGGAAAGGTTTCGTTCGATGCCGAGTCGCTCGAGGATAATTGCCTGACACTTATAAGCTCTATACAGAAAGCTAAACCCGCGTCGGTCAAGGGGGCATACTTCAGGTCTATTACAGTATCGTCGACCATGGGACCGGGTGTCCGCATAGACCTGTCCGGTATTCTCCAGCAATCGAGTTGAGTTGAAAGGAGCGATAGTGCCTAATCCATCAAAAATAGAAGAAGTGAAACAGCTTAAAGAACTGTTGAGTTCATATAATATTCAGTTAATTACCGACCATACGGGCCTGAGCGTCGCGGAAATCGGCGAATTGCGCCGTCAACTTAAGGAAAACGGTGCGCTAATGCGTGTTTGCAAAAATCGATTATTAAAACTCGCTCGTGCCGAAGCCGGACTTATCGCTATCGATGAAGTGCTGGAAGGCCCCTCGAGTATGGTCTTAGCCGTCGACGACCCGGTTAGTGCCGCTAAAGTGATAAAAAGTTCGATAAATAAAGTTCAAAAACCGAAAGTGAAAGCGTTAATCATCGACGATAAATTGCTCGATATCTCTAAATTCGAGGAACTCGCCACACTCCCGGGAATCGACGAATTAAGAGCAAAAATGGTGGGCAGTCTTAACGCGCCGATAAGCGGATTTGTGTTCACGTTGTCCGGGCTGCTTCGCAGATTAGCTATCGTTATGCGGGGCATTGCCGAAAAGAAGAAAGCCACATCGTAATCGACCCGAAAGAACGGGTAAAGAAATTCGCTTCCCAGTTAAGTATTTTGCAGAAAACAAACTAATAAATTGAAGGAGAAACTATGTGTCCTGAGAAAGAAACCAAAGAAACCCCGGATGTCGAACTCAGTAAAAACGCGCAAGCTATATTCGACGGTATCGATAAACTAACCGTAATCGAATTGGCCGACCTGGTAAAAGCGCTCGAGGAGAAATTCGGTGTTTCAGCTGCAGCACCAGTAGCGGTTTCAGCAGCTCCCGCCGCAGCCGGTGGCGCTGCAGCCCCTGTCGAAGCCGAAGAAAAAACGGCTTTTACCCCTATGCTGGTCGAAATAGGTGACCAGAAAATAAAAGTCATCAAAGAGGTGCGCGCCGTAACGAGTCTGGGCCTTAAGGAGGCCAAAGAATTCGTCGAAGGAGAACTACCGGCGGCTATCAAAGAGAATGTCCCCGAGGAAGAAGCCAAGCAAATAAAAGAGAAAGTGGAAGCGGTCGGAGCGAAAGTCGAAATTAGATAAATTCGCAATAAACAAAGCCGTGCCGGCGCGATTACCGGCGCGGCCTTGCTGGTTGATTCTGCCCGGATTCTACTAGGTCGGGGTCCGCGGCAGATTTCGGGTTTTGCCGACCTGCCTTTTATACGTTTGTAATTTATTTCTGGCAAAGTGATGTAAAATAATATCTAACTCCCGAAATCCAGCGAAACGGGATTCTATATTCCACGGAATAAAAAAAACGAGGTAATCGTGAAGAAAAAACCGGAAGTCCTCGATTTCACCAAAATCAAAACAACGGCGAGTATCCCAAATCTTCTGAGTGTCCAGATAAAATCCTACGAAGGCTTTCTCCAGAGAAATATTCCTCCAACAGAACGAGAAATCAGAGGATTGGAAGAGGTTTTTAGGAGTATATTCCCGATAGAAGACCTTTACGGAAAGTATACTCTCGAATACATAAGTTATCATATCGGTAAACCGAGGTTCGGTATCGAAGACTGCCGTGTCCGTAATATGACCTATTCCGGCAGCCTTAAGGTTAAGCTTAAACTAATCGAATGGGAAGGGGAGGGCGAAACCCGCCGTATGAAGGAAGCCCGTGAAAGCGAGGTTTATCTCGGCGAAATCCCGCTTATTACCGAATTTGGGACGTTTCTTATTAACGGCGCCGAAAGGGTCGTGGTAAGCCAGCTTCACCGTAGTCCCGGAGTATTCTTCGACGAGAGTATCCACCCCAACGGCAAACGGCTTTTCTCCGCCCGTATTATACCGTATCGAGGAAGTTGGATAGAGCTTAAATTCGATATAAGAGAGGCTATTTGGGTCTATTTCGACGCACGCCGTAAGGTTCCCATTACGACAATGCTCCGAGCATTCGGTTTCGATACCGACCGTTCGATAGTCGAACTTTTCCATAAGCCGAAAACATATAAGGTCCATACTCAAAACCGAAAAGCGGTGGTGGGCAGGTTCGCAGCCGATACGGTCGTAGAATTCGATACCGGCGTGGTTTATGTCTCGGCCGGCGAAGAGATTACCGAAGATATATTCGACGCACTACTTGAAGCCGGAATCGAGGAAGTTTCTTTCTTCGAACTCGACCCCAAAGAAATTCCCGTAATAATCGCATCGTTAAAAGCGGATACAACCACTAATTATGAGGAGGCCGTCCGCGAGGTTTTTAGTGTGCTAAGACCGGGCGAGGTCCTCGAAGAAGAAGGCATCTCTACGATGCTCGAAAGGTTCCTTTTCAACGAAAGACGATACGACCTCGGAGATGTCGGTCGCTATAAGATAAATCAAAGACTCGGCATATCCGTGCCAATCGAGAACCGCGCCCTCACGCGAGAAGATTTCCTCGAAATAACGAAATACCTGATTCTCCTGCGCCACGGCAAAGGCAATCTCGACGATATCGACCATCTGGGGGTCAGACGCGCCCGCAGCGTGGGCGAACTTATCGAAAACCAGATACGCGTGGGATTAGCCCGGATGGCGCGCACTGTTCGCGAAAGAATGCGACTCCGCGACGTCGAAACGCTTACGCCTACCGACCTTATCAACGCCCGCACGGTCAATGCCGTTATTAACAGTTTCTTCGGCTCGAGCCAGCTTTCGCAGTTTATGGACCAGCATAATCCGCTCGCCGAACTGACTCATAAAAGAAGACTCTCGGCTCTCGGCCCCGGAGGACTTTCGCGCGAAAGAGCAGGATTCGAGGTCAGAGACGTGCACTATACACATTACGGCAGAATGTGCCCGATAGAAACACCGGAAGGCCAGAACATCGGTCTGATAACAAGCCTTTCCGTCTATGCGAGAATTAACGATTACGGTTTTATCGAAACACCGTATCGTAAGGTTGTCAACAAAAAGGTTACCGACGAAATCGTATATTTAACCGCCGATGAAGAGGACAAATTCACTATCGCACAGGCAAATACCGAATTAGATTCCAAAGGCAGGATAAAAGAGAAATTGGTTATGGCCCGCCACCGCGCGGAAATACTGATGGCGCCCGCCGAAAAAATCGATTACGTGGATGTTTCTCCGACACAACTCGTTAGCGTTGCCGCCGCACTGATACCTTTCCTGGAACACGATGACGCTAACCGTGCGCTAATGGGCTCGAATATGCAACGCCAGGCCGTGCCTCTTATGACGACAGAAGCCCCTCTTGTGGCGACAGGTATAGAACGAAAAGGCGCCCTCGATTCCGGGTCGGTTATTGTGGCTTCCCGACCCGGGACGGTCGAATACGTGGACGCCGAACATATCGTAATTCTGCCGGATAAAAAGGGGAGTGGTTTCAGGCAAGGGCTCCTCGAGTTAGACGACTACGATGAATACACTCTTAGAAAGTTCAAGCGCAGCAACCAGGATACCAGCATTAACCAAAGACCTTTGGTTAAAATTGGCGATAGAATTGAAGCGGGGCAGGTTATTGCCGACGGTGCCGCAACATCGAAAGGGCAAATCGCACTCGGAAAAAATATCCTCGTCGCTTATATGCCGTGGCACGGATACAATTTCGAGGACGCTATTATAATATCGGAGCGCCTGGTAGCGGAAGATACCTTTACCAGTATCCACATCGAAGAATTCGAGCTTCAGATAAGAGACACTAAACGAGGCCCCGAAGAACTGACCCGCGAGTTGCCAAATGTCTCCGACGAAGCGGTAAAAGACCTCGACGAAAACGGTATCGTTAGAATAGGCGCCGAGGTGGAAAGCGGAGATATTCTTATCGGCAGGGTTACACCAAAGGGCGAGACCGAAGCTACTCCCGAAGAACGCCTTTTGCGCGCGATTTTCGGAGACAAGGCAGGAGACGTCAAGGACGCATCTCTGAAAGCTCCGCCCGGAATGAAGGGAGTGGTTATAAATACCGAACTCCTCGAACGCAAAAAATACTCGAAAGCCGCTAAAAGAAAGGAAAAAGAACAGATTTCGGAACTTATCGAACAATACGATACACAGATAAAGAGTATAAAGGAACGAAGAAACGAGATTATCCGCGAAATTATTACCGGAAAACGCGCAAATAAGATAATCGGCGAATCCTCTGGGGAACCACTAATAGGCTCCGGTAAAAAGATATCTAAAGCCGTAGCAGAGAGGCTCGTTATCGACGAGGTTTCACCACGCACCGACTGGACCGACGATAAAAAGGCCAACAAGGATATTAAAGAAATACTCGAAGAAGCTAATCGGGAAATCGAATCTAAACTCGAAGAACTTAAAATCGAGAAGGATAAAATCATCCGGGGCGACGAACTGCCACCCGGTGTTCTAAAGTTGGTTAAAGTGAATGTCGCAATGAAACGGAAAATCTCGACAGGCGATAAAATGGCGGGACGCCACGGTAACAAAGGAGTGATTTCGAAAATAGTCCCGGTCGAGGATATGCCGTATCTCGAAGACGGCACTCCCGTGGATATTATTCTCAATCCATTAGGAGTGCCATCGAGAATGAATATCGGCCAAATCCTCGAAGCCCACCTCGGATGGGCACTTGAAAAACTCGGTATAGAACAGGCTATAACGCCCGTATTTAACGGCGCGACTATTACCGAGATAAAAAAGATTATGAGCGATGCCGGAATCCCGGAAACAGGCAAGGTTACCCTTTATGACGGACGAACGGGCGAAGCATTCGATAATCCTGTAACCGTGGGACAAACATATATGATGAAACTCGCCCATCTCGCAGACGATAAAATACACGCACGCTCTATCGGACCATACTCACTGGTAACGCAACAACCACTCGGCGGTAAAGCCCAGTTTGGCGGTCAAAGATTCGGCGAGATGGAGGTCTGGGCGCTCGAAGCATACGGCGCTGCTCATACACTTCAGGAAATATTGACCTACAAATCCGACGACGTTCACGGACGAGCAAAGATGTATGAGGCCATCGTCAAAGGCGAAAACCCGCCAGAACCGGGTATCCCAGAATCGTTCAACGTGCTGGTTAAAGAGATGCAGGGATTGGGTATCGATGTCGAACTTATCGAAGAAACCGAGGAATAAAACCGTAAGGTCCTTCATATAAATCTCTCAAAAAAGGAAGAAAAAAGTGGCCGATAATACTAATAGTCGAGAAAAAAACGAAATCGCATTCGCCGGCGTTAAAGTGAAACTCGCAAGCCCCGATATAATTCGGTCCTGGAGCTTCGGCGAAGTTACCAAACCGGAGACGATTAATTACCGAACCTTTAAACCGGAAAAAGGCGGCCTCTTCTGCGAAAGAATTTTCGGGCCGGTTAAAGATTGGGAATGTTCATGCGGTAAATATAAAGGCATACGTTATAAAGGCGTGGTCTGCGACCGTTGCGGCGTCGAGATAACCCGCTCCAGAGTCCGTCGCGACCGAATGGGACATATCGAACTCGCCGTCCCTGTTACGCATATATGGTATATTCGTTCGCATCCATCCAGAGTTGGCAGATTGCTCGACCTATCGATACCAAACCTCGAAGAGATAATCTACTACGAATCTTATGTGGTTATCGACCCCGGCGACGAAGAAATTACCGGCCTTAAAAAGTGCCAGCTTCTAACCGAAGACGAATACCGCAAACTGAAATCAAACGACGTCGAATTCGTCGCAGGTATGGGCGCCACCGCCCTTTATGACCTTCTAGCTGAACTGGATATGAACGAGTTGGTAAAAGAACTCCGTGCCCAAATTTCAATCGAGACCAGCGTTCAACGCAAAAAGACCCTCCTAAAACGCCTCGAAGTCGCCGAGAGTTTCAGACAATCCGAAAATCGTCCCGAGTGGATGATATTGAAGATAATACCCGTTATTCCTCCCGATTTAAGACCATTGGTTCCTCTCGAGGGCGGAAGGTTCGCGACGAGCGACCTGAACGACCTATACCGAAGGCTAATAAACCGAAATAACCGTCTTAAAAAACTCATCGATATTCAAGCTCCAGAGGTCATCCTAAGAAACGAAAAGCGAATGCTCCAGGAAGCCGTGGACGCTCTTATGGATAACAGCCGTCAGGGCAGCGCTATTCGGGGTAAATCGCGGAGACCGCTGAAATCTCTTTCCGACCTCTTAAAAGGAAAACAAGGACGTTTCAGACAGAACCTCCTCGGTAAACGAGTCGACTATTCGGGCAGAAGTGTTATCGTTGTGGGTCCCGAACTCAAACTCTATGAGTGCGGTTTGCCGAAATCTATGGCGCTCGAACTTTTCAAACCATTTATCCTGCGCAAACTCGAAGAAAAAGGTTTCACTCAAACTGTAAAAAGCGCAAAAAAATTCGTCGAAAAGGAGAAACCGGAAATATGGGACCTTCTCGAAGAAATAATAGAGAACCATCCGGTTTTACTAAATCGTGCGCCAACACTCCACAGGCTCGGTATCCAGGCGTTTTACCCAAAATTGGTCGAAGGCAAAGCGATTCAGATACACCCTCTCGTTTGCTCCGCCTTCAACGCCGATTTCGATGGCGACCAGATGCCCGTTCATGTGCCGCTCTCTTTCGAGGCTCAGATGGAAGCGCACAAGTTGATGCTCGCCCCAAATAATATCCTGCTTCCAGCTAACGGAAAACCGGTGGCAAGCCCATCACAGGATATGGTCCTCGGTTGCTATTACCTTACAAAAACCAAACCGGGCGAACCGGGCGAAAAAACGGTCTTCTCCTCGCCCGACGAGGTTGTCGTGGCATACGACCACGGTAAAGTCGGGCTTCACGCCCAGATTGCAGTCAGGATTCATCCTCAGGATGAGCATTTATTCTTCAAGGACGGAGACTCGGTAAAAGCAGGAGATTTAATCGCGCGGATTCCTCGCTTTTCACCCGACCCGACTAAACCATCACCAAACAAACCTATCGAAATAATCGCCAGCCGGGCCGGAGTTATTAAATATGAAGATTACGATAAAGAGGCGGGGATTCTCCATGCACAACTGGTTTCCGCTTCGGGAGAAACCGTTCTTGCATACATAGATATCCCGGGAGCGATAATCTGGACAACCGTCGGACGCGTTCTTTTCAACGAGGCTATCCCTGAAGGCTTGCCATTCTATAACGAGGTTATGAAAAAGAAGGTAATCAACGACCTCGTTGCCCTTTGTTACAAAAAGAAAGGACTCAAGGATACCGCTATATTCCTGGATGAACTTAAAACATTCGGGTTCGAATTCGCTACCCAGGCAGCGGTGTCTATCGGTATCGACGACCTTGTCGTCCCAGACGAGAAACAGGAGATGATAATGAGGGCGCGGAAGGACGTCGAGAAAGTCCAGAAAGCCCGTATGAAAGGTCTGGTTACCGAAGGGGAACGATATAATAAAGTTATCGATATCTGGAACCGAATGCAAGAGGATGTTACCGATGCCCTTCACCATACATTACTCAAAACCGATTACGGTTTTAACGCTCTCGCTATGATGGTCGATTCGGGTGCCCGCGGTAGTCAGGACCAGATTCGCCAGCTCGCCGGTATGAGAGGTCTTATGTCCAAACCCCAAAAAAGACTTACCGGTCAGGAAATTATCGAAACCCCAATCCTATCTAATTTTAAAGAAGGTCTAAGCGTCCTCGAGTATTTCATTTCCACTCACGGCCAGCGCAAGGGACTCGCGGATACCGCGCTTAAAACCGCGGACGCCGGTTATCTTACGCGTCGGCTCGTCGATGTTGCGCAGGATGTTATCATCACAATGAAGGATTGCGGGACCATTCGAGGTGTCGAACGCTCTGCACTTAAAGAAGGAGAAGACATCGTTATCCCTCTGAGAGAGCGTATCGCCGGGCGTATCGCAGCCGAAGATATATACGACCCGGTTACAGAGAAAGTGATAATCGAAGCCGGCGATGAAATATCCGACGAGAAGGCGCTCGAAATCGAAGACTGCGGTATCGAGAAAGTTCCAATCAGGTCTGTTCTAACCTGCGAAGCGCGTCACGGCGTTTGCGCTAAGTGCTACGGTCGCGACCTCGCCTTTAACAGGGACGTAGAAATCGGAGAAGCAGTCGGAATTATCGCCGGTGAATCTATCGGCGAACCCGGAACACAGCTTACTCTGCGGACTTTCCATATAGGCGGAACCGCGAGCCGTATTACCGAGCAGTCACAGGTAACCAGCCGCTACGGCGGTCTGGTCGAATTCCATCATATAAAGATAATAAAAGACCCCGAAAAAAGCTCCGAAGGCGTGGTACTCAACCGAACCGGTGAAATAGTCGTTACCGATGACGCAGGTATCGAGCATACATTTAAGGTGCCATACGGCGCAAAACTCTACGTGAAACACAAATCGAAAATAAAACCCGGAACGATGCTCTACGAATGGGAACCGTATATCAACCCCATTCTATCGGATGTTTCCGGTACCGTGGAATATGTGGATGTCGTTAAGGACAGAACCGCGAAAGAGATGGTCGACGACGCAACGATGACAAAGCAACTCGTCATTATAGATTTCCGCGATAGAGTGTATCATCCTAAAATAATTATCCGAGACAAGAACGATAAAGCGCTCGCCTCGTATTCACTCCCAACAGATGCGCATCTCCTTGTCGAGGACGGACAGAAAATCGAAGCTGGACAACCTATAGCCAAGTTGATGCGCTCGATTTCAAAAACACGCGATATTACAGGTGGATTGCCACGCGTTGCGGAACTTTTCGAAGCCAGGAAACCAAAAGAACCCGCTATTATCTCCGAGATAGACGGCGTTGTCAGGTTCTCCGAAGCTAAAACGCGCAAAATGGGCATAAAGATTGAGGTTATCGGGGTCGATAGTCCGGAAAACCTGCGAGGGGAAGTCAAAGAGCAACTTGTCGAAGGTGAACCGACAAAAATTGGGCGCCAGTTCAAAGTTACCCTTCAAAAAGGCGAGCTAAAAATCGAGCGCAAAAAGCGTAGTCGATATAAAAAAATAGTGGTCGAACCCCGGCATGAACGGGATGGTTCAACTGTCTACGAAATAACGAACACCAGACTTGTTAGAGTTAGCCCAGACGGCAAAGAGGCGTTTATCGAAACCGCGCCCCACGTCGGTCGTGAGGTCTACGATTATATTATCCCGCGCGGAAGACACATCCTGGTGCAGGATAACGATAAAGTCCGCGCCGGTCAGAAACTTTGCGACGGCCCGATTATTCCGCACGATATTCTCCGCGTTCTCGGCGACCGCGCCGCGCAAGAATACCTACTTAACGAAATCCAGGAGGTTTATCGCCTACAAGGAGTTACAATAAATGACAAGCATATCGAGGTTATCGTCAGACAGATGCTCCGCAAGGTCCGCGTCGACTCACCCGGCGATACAAGATTCCTCGAGGACGAGCAGGTCGACCGCGGCGAATTTCTCGAAGAAAACAGAAACGTTATCAACCAGGGTGGTCGCCCCGCGACATTCGAACCGATGCTTCTCGGTATTACGCGAGCCAGTTTAACTACCGATAGCTTTATCAGCGCCGCAAGTTTCCAGCAAACTACACGCGTTCTTACAGAAGCTACGGTTAGCGGAAAAGTGGACAAGCTATGCGGCCTTAAGGAAAACGTCATTATAGGGCGATTAATACCCGCCGGAACGGGATTTAATAAATACAGGAAAATTCAACCGAAACTCGAAGAGCCGCAGGCAGACGAAGACGAAGCCGTAAGAGAGATGTTCATCGAAACCCAGCCCGAAGAATTTTTCGGATTTTAGACCAAAATAAATGGAGGAAAAAATTGCCTACAATCAACCAATTAATTAGAAAAGGTAGAAAAAGCACAACGAAGAAAACCAAGTCCCCTGCGCTAAAGAATAGCCCGCAACGCAGAGGGGTTTGTATCAGGGTCTATATTATGACGCCCAAAAAGCCAAACTCGGCGTTACGCAAAATCGCGCGCGTGCGTCTAACCAATGGCATCGAGGTTACCGCCTATATACCCGGCGAGGGACACAATCTTCAGGAACACTCGATAGTCCTCGTCAGAGGAGGAAGAGTAAAAGACCTTCCGGGCGTCCGGTATCACATAATCCGCGGAGCCCTCGACGCCACGGGCGTAGAAGGCCGAAACCGCGGGCGGTCGAAATACGGGACGAAAAAACCGAAGAAATAATAATTCGTGTTGTTAGGATATCCCCGATTACTACGTCTGTGTGAATACTAAGGGCGCAATATATGCGCCCATTTTTTTCATTGACATAATTCCTTATATAGGTATGTTTTTACGGTTTCATCTCCAGGCGTAACCCGTCCCGCTGGAACAAAAGAATCCCGACGGGCAATCGACGGCAAAAACGAAGGAGTAGTTATGGCCAAACACAAAATCGTAATTATGGGCGCCGCAGGTAGGGATTTTCACAATTTCAACTGTATCTATCGGGATAACGAGGACTACGAGGTCGTCGCTTTCACCGCAACGCAGATACCAGATATCGAAGGAAGAGTATATCCGGCAAAATTAGCCGGTAAGCTCTATCCCGAAGGAATACCTATAAAACCGGAGAACGAACTTCCCGAAATTATCGCCGAAAACAACATTGACGACGTCGTTTTTTCATATTCGGATGTCGATTATCAATATATAATGACACGCGCGTCGTGGGCGCTGGCATCCGGCGCTAAGGGTTTCGCACTGGTTGGCCCGGTTGCGACTATGCTCGAAACCGACATCCCGGTTGTCGCGATTTGCGCGGTAAGAACCGGATGTGGAAAATCCCAGACAACCAGAAGGGTCGCCGAAATACTAACCGAAGCCGGCAAAAAGGTCGTGGTTGTCCGCCATCCTATGCCTTATGGCGACCTTACTAAACAGATATGCCAGCGGTTCGAGACGATAGACGACCTCGAAAAACACAAATGCACTATCGAGGAAATGGAAGAATACGAACCGCATATTAGCCGCGGAAATATCGTCTATGCAGGAGTCGATTACAGCGAAATACTTAACCGTGCCGAAAAGGACGCGGATATAATCCTCTGGGACGGCGGGAATAACGATACGCCGTTTTACAGGCCCGACCTTATGATAACCGTCGCCGACCCGCATCGAGCAGGAGACGAGGTTTATTACTATCCCGGAGAAATCAACCTTCGAATGGCCGATGTGGTCATAATAAACAAGGTCGATACTGCCGATTATAAAAGTATTTTAGAGGTCAGGAACAATATCACTCTGGCTAATCCGAACGCCATGATTATGGAAGCAGCCAGCCCGATTTCGATAGAAGAACCCGAGATGATTTTCGGCAAACGAGTCCTCGTCGTCGAGGACGGACCGACATTGACGCATGGAGAGATGGAATTCGGCGCCGGAGTCGTCGCAGCGATGCGGTGTGGTGCGTCGGAATTCGTCGACCCTCACTATTTCGCCGTCGGGACTATCGCTGAAACGTTCGAGAAATATCCCGAAGTCGGAGCGTTGCTTCCGGCTATGGGCTACAGCAAAAAACAAATAGCCGATTTGGAAAAGACCATTAACTCCTCCGACGCGGAGGTCGTCGTTATCGGAACCCCTATCGACCTGAGGAGAATTGTGAATATCGAGAAACCATCTGTCCGCGTGGTCTACGACCTGCAGATTATCGGCAAGCCGAACCTGGAGGATGTTCTGACAAAGGAATTCAGCCTTTAGATGCAGGGAGACCCGTTCCTCCTTGCGTCTCTAAATGCAGATAAGTCCGGTAGAATCTCTAAAACGGGTGAGTCGAGCCAACGACTTTGGTCCTAGATTGCTAATAGCTTGTTAGATAATCAGCTAATAACTTCGGTGGTTTCATAGAGAAAGAACGATTTCAATCGTCTTTATGGAAAATTGAAATTCGCCAGAATTCACCTTTATAA
>QNEE01000051.1 GCA_003645085.1 bacterium
ATTTAGAAGGACGTGATTTCGATTTAGGAGGACGTGATTTCCGTTTGGGAGGACGTGATTTTGACCTTGAAAGATATAAAAATTTGCTGTTTCCTGCGGACTTCCTGCAGTCGCGCGAACCGCCCCTACGTAAATTCATTAATTGAATAGCCGGGTCAGAGACTATCCGGCCTCCGCATATTCATGGCGCGGTAACCGCGCCCCTACGAAAATTCCACTTGCATATTACAGTAAAGTCGGTATCTTATTGTCAAAATGGCAAATGAAACGAGCATAACTCTCGCGATTTTCGAGGTGCTCGGCGGCGTAGCGCTGTTTCTTTACGGCATTAAAAAGGTTACCAAGTCGCTCGAGGACCTCGCGGGCGCGAGCCTGAAACTGATTATCACGCAGCTGACCAAAAGCCGGTTTCGCGGATTTGTTATCGGGCTTGCCGTCGCACTGTCGGTTCAGTCGTCGGGCGCGGTTATGCTTATGCTGGTCGCGTTCTCGAACACCGGGCTTCTCGCGCTTGGCGAGGCCGTCAGTATAATCCTCGGCGCGGGTGTCGGCACTACTTTCACGGTGCAGCTTCTGGCTTTCCGTGTTCACGCGTGGGCGCCGGCTATGTTATTAGTCGGCTATATTACGAGCCGCGTAACCCGGTCGGGGAAAGTAGTCGATACCGGCAGGGCGATATTCAGTTTCGGACTTGTTTTTCTGGGGATGCACCTTATCTCGGCTGGCACTGCGCCTCTTATACGCGAGGAGTTTTTCCCAGCGGCGATAGACTTTTTCCGGAAAACCCCCCTTTTCGCGGCGGTTATGGCGGCGATATTGACATTCGCGTTTCAATCCAGCACGGCGACGCTGGGGCTGCTTCTCACGCTGGCTTTTAACGGTATTATCGATGTCGAGTCGGCGATACCGTTTATTGTAGGCGCGAATATCGGCAGTTGTGGGACAGCTTTTCTCGGCGCCGCCGGCAGCAAGGTCCACGGATACCGGGTAGCTTGGACAGAGTTCGTGGTGCGGGTTATTACAGGTATAGTCGTAATCCTTCTGGCAAAATACTACGCTACCGTAACGGGTTTTCTTACCGGCGACCCGGCGCGCGGGATTGCACATATACACACGCTTTACGCGATTACTGCAACAGTAATTTTCCTACCGGTTTCGACTCTTCTCGCCAAACTTATAGCTAAAATTATCCCCGAACCTTCGGGCGAAAAGGTATTTGGGCCGGTTTATCTCGACCCGAATGCTCTGTCCAATCCGCCTGTCGCACTCGGAAGCGCGGCGAGAGAGATTCTACGAGAGGGCGATATCGTCCTCTCGATGGTGGATGATATAATCGTCGCGTTGTCTGAAAATAATATCGAACTGCTGTCGGAGATAGTCGCTCGGGACGACAAGGTCGATACGCTCCAGGAGGCCGTTACAGCGTATCTTACAAAATTGACCGAATCGGAGTTGTCCGAGGAAGAATCGCGCACAGAGGTTCAACTCATCACTTTCGCTCTCGAGTTGGAGCACATCGCCGACGTTGTCAGCAAGGACCTCGCGCGGCATGTAGAAAAACGAGTCGACCAAAACTATTATTTCTCGGAGGAAGGTTTCGGCGAAATATTATCGTTCCACAGACGTGTCCGAAACCTGGTGCGTCTCGCTCTCGACGCTATTCCCCTGCGGACAAATATCTTAGCACGGGATATAATCCAGGAAACGAAGAAAATCATCGAAACGCAGCGGGAACTTAACCGTAGCCATATCGAGCGGCTTCACGCAGGAATCAAGTTCTCTACTGTAACGAGTGCATTGCATATAGATTTACTTACCGATATGGCTCGGATAGCCGTCCACGTTTCTCATATCGGCTACGCTATACTGGGGAAGGTTTAGTATCTATGAGAAAAGCCGAACGCAAACGGTTCCTGAATTTAGCCGTTCGCTCCGCGGTAATTTTTGTTATCGTTGTTGCGGCGGCATTCGCTATAAGCGCTATTTTTCTGTCTGATTTTTACGATAGACTTCTCGAGACTACATTGGCGGACGCTCTAACCGACACGAGGGAACTCGGAGATTTTATCTCCGAAAAACTCGCACAGGGTTTTATATCGCCCAACGACAGGGCGCGGATACGAGAGATAAAGGATAAATACGGCTTTATCTATATAATCGCTGCGGATAAAGACGGCGGAGTAGTTTTCAGTATGGGTTTTCAGGAGGCCCTTTCGCTCGTGGAGTATAAAGATATAGGCATTTTCCCGCGAGTATTGATTGTGAAAAACACGAGAATCCCCGTCTACGATATCGCTATGAGAATGCCGGGAGGGAGAATGCTGCACGCGGGTATCCCGCAGGAGGGTCTGACACCAGAACTCGCCGAAGTTACCGATATGGCCGGAAACCTCTTGAGGATACTATTCGCGCTGGTCCTCGGACTGATAGCGGTCGCGATAACGTATGCAGTCGTTATGGTCAGGCGTGTAAAATTCCTTCGCGGCGAGATGGAACGACAGAGCAGGCTGGCCTATCTCGGCGAAATAGCGGGCAGTCTGGCCCATGAGATACGCAATCCGCTGAATACGATAAATATGAACGTCCAGCTTCTCGACGAGCAGTCCGCGAATGCTCCCGAAACGACGAGGAAAAAAATCGCGAGGGTTCGTAACGAGGTTGCCCGTCTCGACGGAATATTGACGAGTTTTCTGCGGTTCGCGCGTCCACCAAAATTATCCGTGAAAAATGTAGATTTAATCGACCTGTTGAATAGATTGGCCGATTTTTTCGGCCCGGAAGTCGAAGGCGCCGGAATACGATTGAAACTCGATTTGGCTGAGGATTTACCGGTTATCCACGGCGACCCGGAGCAACTTCGGCAGCTTTTCTTAAATTTATTGTTAAATGCGCGCGACGCCTCCGAACCCGGCGGCGAAATTGTAATTTCCGGATGGAAAACAGCCCGACGCGTCCATATAGCGATATCGGACGTAGGCTGCGGAATCGAAAAAAACCAACTCGAACGGATATTCGAGCCTTATGTAACCTCGAAACCCGAAGGCACCGGCGTCGGGTTGGCGATAGTAAAAAGAATCGCTATGGACCACGGCGGCAGTATCCGGGTCGAGAGTAAAATCGGCGAGGGAACGGTATTTACAGTATCGCTACCGAGAAAATAATAACGGCTCGGTTGTCAAGAACATTATAGAAGGACTATTTGGGGACGAAATAATGGCAACTAAAAAACAAAAAACAAAAGTCGAAAATCGAGAACCGAACGACGCTGTTAACGTAGGCAAAAAGGATATAAGGAAAGACCATATTCTTGTGGTCGAGGACGACACAGCGGAACTGGAAACGCTCGCCGAGGTCCTTGTCGCGGACGACCGCGAAATACATACCGCGCAAACAGGCGAATATGGTGCAAAACTACTCGATAAACTCGATATCGACCTCCTTATAACCGACCTTATGTTGCCGGGGAAAACCGACGGACTCGACCTCCTCCGCAAGGCGCGTAAAAACGAGAAAAAAACGGGAGTTATTCTCGTTACCGGGCACGGCTCGGTCGATACCGCTATCGAGGCGATGAAAGAGGGCGCCCACGATTATTTGACCAAACCGGTGGATATCCGCAGGCTGCGAGCTGTCGCGGAAAAGGCGCTGGAGGTTGCACATATAGCCCGGCGACACAAGGAACTCGAAGAGGCTATCGCGGTCGAGTCCGGATTCATGGGGATAATCGGCGAGTCGCCGGCTATGAAAACCGTTTTCGAGCGTATCCGCGCCGCAGCGCCAATCGATTCTACCGTCCTTATCACGGGCGAAAGTGGGACGGGCAAAGAACTGGTCGCCGATGCCATACACGAATTATCTAATCGCGCTGAGGGGCCTCTGGTAAAGGTTAATTGCTCGGCGATTCCGGAATCGTTGATGGAGAGCGAGCTTTTCGGCCACGAAAAAGGTTCTTTTACCGGGGCATCCGACAGCCGTCCAGGAAAATTCGAGCTTTCCACCGGTGGGACGATAGTTCTCGACGAGATAGGCGACATACCCCTGAAGTTGCAACCGAAATTATTACGCGTTCTCGAAAACTCGACCGTCGAAAGAATCGGTGGGCGAGAATCGAAAAAACTCGATTTGCGCGTGGTATCGTCCACAAACCGCGACCTCGACAAAGCGGTCGAAGAAAACGAATTCCGGCAGGATTTGCTGTATCGGATACGCGTCGTTACTATAAATCTCCCGCCACTGCGAGAACGCAAAGAGGATATCCCGCTTTTGATAGAGCGCTTTCTGGCGCGCCTTTCTGTTCGGCTCGGCAGGAAATTAGAGGGGATTTCGAAAGAAGCCCTCGATATATTTATGGATTACGATTGGCCCGGAAATGTCCGCGAACTCAAACACGCTCTCGAACAGATGGCTATATTCAGCGCAGAGCCGGTTTTATCGAACGTTCCGGAAACTATCTCAGGGAAAAAGGTTTTTAAGGTCGGTTCGCTCGCCGGAGTGCCCATAAAGGACCTGGAAAAGCAGGCGATTATGCAGACACTGAAAGATGTCGGGGGGGACAAAAAACAGGCGGCGCAGGTCCTCGGTATCGGCCTCAGGACGCTTTACCGCAAGCTGGAAGAATACGGGGAATAAGGGTTTTACCGCAGAGACCACAGAGAACGCAGAGAAAAAAAGAAGGCAAAAAGCAAAAGATAAAATTGCCATTCCACACGCCGCCGTGTCGTGGAATGTGTTATTGAACTATTTACAAAGGTGAGAAAACAGCCCACGATTTCAGTCGTGGGAAATGAATAAAACGCAACACCCGAACCGATTTATCGGTTTAAGCAGAAAACGAAAAAGGAGGCAAAATGAAATACTCGAAGTTGTTCGCGGTTGTTGGGATTATTATGGTGCTCTCGATAAATGCCGTCGGCAAATCGGTCGAGCCGACCAAAACCGGAGCGAAATGCCGCCTTGTCGGCGGTTCACGAGACTGGATATACTATCAGGTTACAAATAAAAACCCGACGACCTGGGTGGTCGAAGGCCCCGGTCACGTGAAAATCTACGCCCGTGTTCCCGGAGACAGAAAGGGCGAGTTCACGCTCTATATCGACGGCGAAGAGTATAAAGTATTCGAGATAGAAAAGAAGAAATCGCTGAAATACAAAATGCAGGTCGGCGACGGGAAACCGACCGAAGTAAGCACCGCCGAGAAGGTCAGGATTAAAATCGGCTCCGGCGAGCACACAATAAAACTCGTCTCGAAAGAGAAATTATTTGTCAGACTGCTCAATGAACCAAAGAAATCGACATCGAAAGCGCCAGAAAAATACTCCCGTGCATTGTCGCTGATAACCGGCGACACTAAAACGACTTATTACACCGCAACCCGCGAAAAACCAGCGGTTCTCGAATACGAAGGCTCCGGCACGCTGACCGTCTGGACTCGCCTCGCTTTCGACAAAAATATGAAAGGGACACAACATTATACACTGGTAACCTCGGAAGTCGGTGGAAAAACGAGGCGAATGAAGCTCGAAACGGTTATCTCCGAAACGTCGGTCTGGGAGAACGACGGAGGCGTTATTCCGGGAAAAGCCCGGAAATTCACTGTAGTGTTGAGCAAGGGTAGCCATACTATAAAATTCTGGCCCGAGGACACACCAGCGCCGTATTGCGCACTCAGATTTACGCTAAGCAAATAAAACTATGCTGGATATAAAATTCATACGTGAGAATATAGAGCTTGTGAAAAAAGCCTGTCGCGATAAGGGCGAACCGGATGTTGTGGGGGATTTATTAATTAAGGACGACGAAAGGCGCGAATTACAGGCCGAAATCGACGAGAAACGCCACGAGCAGAAACAACATTCGGCGAGTGTCGGCGAGGCTATAAAGGCCGGAGATAAGAAAAAGGCGGAAGCCCGCAAGAATAAGGCAAAAACACTCTCCGATAATATCAAACAACTCGAAGAAAAACAACGGGTCGTTCAAGCCGAATGGGAAAAGTTGATGCTCCACGTACCGAATATCCCGGCGCAGGATGTGCCCGTCGGCGGCGAAGACGCCAATGTTATAGTCAAAGAATGGGGCGACATCCCGAAATTCGATTTCGATATCCGCGACCATCTCGACCTCGGGGATATACTCGGAATTCTCGATATGGAACGTGGGGCGAAAGTCGCCGGAAGCGCTTTTCCAGTTCTTGTCGGCGACGGCGCAAAAATGGCGCGGGGGCTTATCGCGCTGATGCTGGATATTCACCGGGAAAACGGTTTTGTCGAAATAGCACCGCCGTATCTGGCGAACAGAGATGCTATGGTCGGCAGCGCCCAAATACCGAAACTCGAAGACGATATGTATCATATCCAACAGGATGACCTTTTTCTGATACCGACATCGGAGGTCCCGACTACTAATCTACACGCCGGTGAGATTCTCGCCGAGGCCGAATTGCCGATTTATTACACGGCTTACTCGGCTAATTTCAGGCGGGAGGCCGGTTCCTACGGCGCTGAAACGCGCGGCCTTCTGAGAGTCCATCAGTTCGATAAGGTCGAGCTCGTCAAGTTCGTGTTGCCGGAGGAATCTCAGAAAGAACACGAGTCGCTTCTCGCCGAGGCCGAAAAAGTGCTTCAAACGCTCGAAATACCATATCGTGTCAAACTCCTCGCTACGGGGGATATGTCGTTCGCCGCGAACAAAGTCTATGACCTCGATATCTGGGCGCCCGCGGAGCGCAAATGGCTCGAGGTTTCGAGCTGTAGCAACTTTTTAGATTTTCAATCGAGAAGAGCTAATATCCGTTATCGGCCCGACGGCGGCGGCGCCCTTCGTTATGTGCATACATTAAACGCGAGCGGTGTCGCACTGCCCCGACTTCTCGTGTCTTTATGGGAATTAGGCCAGACAGAACGCGGGACGATAAAAATACCAGTTGCGTTGGTGCCGTATTTCGGCGGAATGGAGGAAATAATACCCAGGGTTAAAATCCCTTGAAATTCAAGAAGAAAAAATACAGGATTGTCTATCGTGGGGTGCCACGCCTTTATAGAATTGTGGCTTTCGCCGTGGCGGTAATCCTCGTTCTGGGCATTTTCTTATACACAGAACATATTCGGCGACAACTCTCGGTATATAACCGCAGAACACTCAACGCATACGCGCGGTTGTGGTCGCTGGCGACAACAAAAAGTGTGGGCGCACAGGAACTTAGTATCGTGTTCGAAGAGATTATCGAAAAAAGCGATTTCCCGATGGTTCTTACAACCGTCGACGGCGAACCGGTTTTATGGCGCAATCTCGACTTCGAACCGGGGGACACATCTCGGGCGACAAGACAAAGGTTGAAAGAAATCGCCTCCGATATGGGACGCAGTGAACCGCCGGTCCCGATATTCGTCGGAACAACCACCCGTGCGCTCGGTTATATCTACTACGGCGAATCCCCGTTCGTTAAATGGTTAAGATTCGTGCCACTTGCGGAATTTATTCTCGTTGTTGCAATGTTGATTTTAGCCTATGCTGGCTATAATCGGCTGAGATACTACGAAAAACAAAATATCTGGCTCGGTATGGCGAGAGAAACTGCACACCAACTCGGCACGCCGATATCCGGCCTTCTCGGCTGGATAGAGCTTCTAAGAGATGAAATCGAGAAAGCCGAGTCCGCTCGTGCTTTTCAAAACGCAAAACAGAATCCGGTCGAGCTCGTCGATAAAATGACCGAGGATATAGAGAACCTCAACCGAATAGTGGTGCGTTTCGGACAGGTCGGCTCGGTGCCGGAACTGGAACCGACACAATTACCCGACCTTCTCAAACAGGTAGTTAGCTATCTGCGCGAGCGAACACCTCGTTTGCTCGCTCGGGTCGATTTTGTCGAGCAGTTCGACCCGGTGCCAGAGGTGTTCGCAAACAAGTTGCTCCTGTCGTGGGCGGTGGAAAACCTGATAAAAAACTCGCTCGAGGCGCTCCCTGAAAAAGGCGGGCAGATAAAGGTCGCTACACGGCTCGATGTCGAGGGCGAAAATGTGCAGATAATTATAGCAGATAACGGTAGAGGTATATCGTCGCGAAACACGCGGAAAATATTCTCGCCCGGATACACCACGAAAAAGCGCGGCTGGGGACTCGGATTATCTCTAACAAAAAGAATAATCGAGGAATACCATTTCGGCAAGCTGTTCCTTCTGGAAAGCAAGCCGTTCGAGAAAACTACTTTTGTAATTAGTTTTCCGCTTTCGAGTAAAACCACATATAAGTAGTCGTCTTAATAGTAAAGGAGTGATAGAGGATGCCGAACGCGAAAAGGATTATCTGGGCGGATGACGAAATCGACCAGCTTAAACCGCATATTATCTTCCTTAAGGAGCGCGGTTATGAGGTCGATGGCGTGCCTTCGGGCGAAGACGCGATAGAACTCCTGAAACGCGGCGGATACGACCTCGTGTTGCTCGACGAGATGATGCCCGGCATGGACGGCATTACCGCATTGGAGGGAATAAGAAAAATAGACAAACGCATACCCGTAGTGATGATAACCAAATCGGAAGAAGAAACTCTGATGGAGGAAGCTATCGGCAAAGAGATAGCCGACTACCTTGTTAAACCGGTTAATCCTCACCAAATACTATCGTCGCTAAAGCGTATTTTCGACTCGACTCGGATAGTCGGTCAGCAATTGACGCGCGATTATACCGCAGAGTATCGCGATATGTCGACCAGGCCCTCGGCTAACGCAAAACCCGAGCGGTGGCTCGAACTGGCGTATTGGCTCGCCGAATGGGATGTTATATTGGACTACCGTCCCGACCTCGGACTCGTCCAAATGCACCGCGAGTTCAGACACGAATGCAACGCCGAGTTCGCACGGTTTATCCTCTCCAACTACGAACATTGGCTTCAAGCCGACCGGCGGGAACGCCCACGCCTCTCGATAGATATAGCCCGTGATAGGTTGATCCCGCATCTCGCGGAAGGGAAAAAGTTGTTCTTTGTGGTGATAGACTGTATGCGTCTCGACCAGTGGCTTTCGGTAGAGAATATGCTGGCGCAGTCCTTCGATATAACCAGCGAGGCCTATTTCTCGCTCCTCCCATCGGCGACTCCATTTTGCCGGAACGGACTGTTTAGCGGCCTTTTCCCGCTAGACCTTGCGAAACGATACCCGGAATTGTGGACTAACCCGAGCGACGATTCGACTTCGCGAAACCGATACGAACACCAACTGCTGGATAAGCTAATCGCCGAAAACGGAATCAGCCTTCCCGGCGATACGAAATATATCAAGCTCCTCGACCCAGAAGAGGGAGAAAGCCTGGTTTATCGGTTGAAAAGCTATCTTTCGGCACCGATGACCAGCGTCGTGGTTAATTTTCTCGACATACTCGCGCACAGCCGCGCCGCCAGCGAAGTGCTCAGGGAGATATCTCCCGATGAATCGGCCTATCGCAGTGTTATGAAGACCTGGCTCGGTCATTCGAGTTTATATAAGGCTCTGACGAGCCTCGCGCAGGAAGATGTCGTAATAATAATTACCACAGACCATGGGAGCACTATCGGCAAACGCGGCGTTAAGGCATTCGGCAAAAAAGACACCTCGACGAATCTCCGATACAAATACGGCGATAATATAAATTGCGACGAGAAGGGAGGCGTTTTTATCCGCGAACCCGAGGATTGGCGGCTCCCAAGTTTCACAAGAACCACGAACTATATCATAGCATTGGAAGATTACTACTTCGTCTATCCGACGAATTTCGCCCAATACGAAAAAAAATATAAAAACAGTTTTATCCACGGCGGTATTAGTATAGAGGAAATGGTAGTGCCGGTCGCAACACTGACTCCGAGATGAATGTTCTCGGGGAATATCTGACCAAAAGCGAAACAGAGACCGTTCTTCTCGGCAAAAAACTCGCAGCAGAGCTGGTCGAAAGCGCGGTTATCGCCTTTGTAGGCGAACTGGGTTCCGGGAAAACGACGCTCATTCGCGCTATTGCAGGTGCGCTCGGCGCCGACCCGCTCGAGGTCGCGAGTCCCACATTCACGATAGTGAATGTCTATTTCGGGCGCGAACCTATTTATCATATAGACCTGTTTCGGATAAAAAAACCGTCGGAAATAGACGAACTCGGATTGTGGGAAATCGTCGACGGCGACGGCATAAGCCTTATCGAATGGGCCGACCGTTACCCGAAACTCGTTCCGGAAAACGCGTTCTGGGTTTCGCTCTCGCGCGAGGGGCCGAATACTCGGAGAATAATTATAGACCTAAAGCGTCCCGTTTTTAAGAAGGGTAAAAATGAAATACTATAGACAAATTGCGTTCCTGTTTCTGTTAGTATTCGTTTCGGTTTCGATGGCCACGTCGAAATCGTCCCCGTCGCTACGGGATTTTAAGGGGGATTCGGCCAAGGTCTGGGTATTTTTCACCGATAAGGATACCGGGGGGAAATCCCTGTCCGACGCCGCGCGTCGGAGCCTTTCAGAACGCGCTATCGAACGGCGACGGAAGGCCGGTATTCCGTTGGAAATCGCCGACGCCCCGGTGAACGATTCCTATATCGAACAAGTAGAGGCTCTCGGTGGGAGACTTTTACGCAAAAGCCGCTGGCTCAACGGAGCATCGTTTATGCTCCCATCCGGGCTCCTCGAGCCGGTTTCGGCTTTGCCGTCGGTAAAAGAAATAAGGCCTGTGGGGAAATACCGCCGTCCAATCGAGCCGAGAGGGCGGCATATCCCCGACGCGCCTCCTCACGACGGCGACTACGGCGCGACGCTCGACCAGTTGGAGCTCATGGGGGCGATTCACCTCCACGACCTGGGCTACACCGGTGAGGGAGTCCTCGTCGGGTTCCTCGATTCGGGTTTTCGGTTAACGCATCGCGCTTTCGATAGCCTCGACGTTGTGGCCAAATACGATTTTATATATAACGACACGACGGTGGATTACGACTCTCTCGCAGGAGACCACGACCGAACGGGTTACAGACACGGAACGCAAACCCTCGGTTGTGTAGCCGGGTATTCCCCCGGCGAATATATGGGTGCCGCGTATCGGGCTTCGGTAGCGTTAGCCAAAACGGAGGACGTCGATAGCGAATATGTAACAGAGGAAGATAACTGGGTTGCCGGTATCGAATGGCTCGATTCGGTCGGCGCGGATATAATCTCCAGCAGCCTCGGATACGCCGATTTCGAGGAGGACACGCCATATACTATCGACGACCTCGACGGAAATACTTTTATCGTAACTATCGCTGCCGATATCGCCGCAAGATTGGGTATATGCGTGGTCAATTCGGCGGGGAACGAACGAGGCGGAAGCTGGGGGACTCTCGTCGCGCCGTCGGACGGCGATTCGGTGCTCGCGGTTGCGGCTGTCGGTTTGGACCATATTATCGCCCCGTTCTCGAGTCCGGGTCCGTCGGCGGACGGAAGAATAAAACCGGATTGCGCGGCGCTCGGATACGGAGCAGTTCTCATCGATGCAGAAGATACGATGGGAGTTGTCCCCTACGGTTGCGGAACGAGTTTTTCCTGTCCGTTGCTCGCAGGTTTGTGCGCGGCGGTTAAAAGCGCAAACCCGGAACTCTACGGTTATGATTTAGCTCTTGCCGTTCGCCGCAGCGGAGACAGATATCGCGCGTTCGACCCGGCATATCCGGCGGATTCCGCCGATAACGACTACGGCTGGGGAATCCCGAAAGGCCCGGTCGCAGCAGGTTTGTATAAAGGCTTTTATGGTCGCGTAATCGACGCCAAAAACGGCGAACCGCTCTGCGGCGTTATGGTCAATCTCGATTACGGCGCTGGCAGCCGGACAGTCTATTCCGATACTTTCGGCATATTCGTCGACCCGCTCGCAGAAGAAGGCGACCCTGTAGTTATCGCAGTGCCGGGATTTTATATCGAGGACGGCTTATCGGTCGACGGCTATGGTCATGCGGTTTTTCTCGAACGCCTCGGAAGCGCGGCATCGATTCAGGTTTTCCCGAACCCCGTTTCGGACAGTCTCACAATTGTCGTCTACGACAGCGATAGGGCGCGGTTCTCGGTATATTCCATGGATGGGAATCTCGTTTTCGATAAAACATTTGCGTTCGTATCGTCGAAACGTTTCCGCTGGGACTTGTGCAATCAAGCGGGAAAACCCGTAGCTAACGGCGTATATCTTATCCGTATCGCCGCCGACGACGAGGAGATAATCCGCAAAATCGCCGTCATTCGGTAACCTATGTCTGCGGTTAACTGGATAGCGCACCGCGCGGCGGTTCTTCTGACAATAGTATGGATAGTCGTTTTCGCGCTGGAAATAACCGCGCCGATTATGGTCGAGATATGCCCCGTCGGCGCCGGTTTGATATACTCTGTTCTGAAGCCACTTTGCCATCAAAAAGCGGAACGTAGTTTCCATATCGCTGGACATAAGATGGGGCTTTGCACACGCTGCACCGGGGTTTTTGGCGGATTGACCGTTTTCGGGATATTCTCGATTATATTTCGCTGGAAAAAGGGATTAACTCACTGGTGGATGTTGATACTGCTCGCGCCGCTGGCAGTCGACGGTATCGGACAGACCGCCGGACTCTGGAATACGGGGAATATAGCGAGGTTCATTACCGGCCTCGTTGCCGCTTTTGGAATTGTTTTCTGGCTATATCCTATTATATTTGAAATGGAAAAGGACACGGAGTTATAGAAAAAGCTTGAATAAAGCCGGTCGAACCGGTTATAACAAATATAGCCAGAATAAAATTTAGAATTATATTAGCGGATTTAATAAAATATTAATAAACGCTCTCGAAAGGAGAGGAATATGGCATTAGGCGGATTTTTCGGCTGCCTCGGCATTCTGGCAGTCGTGGTGATTATCGTAGCGGTATTCGTGATAATGCTCTACAACAGGCTCGTCGGCCTGAAAAACCGCGCGGAAAGTTCCTGGGCGGATATCGATGTCCAGCTCAAACGGCGCTACGATTTGATACCTAATCTTGTAGAGACCGTTAAGGGCTACGCAGGTCACGAGCGAGAAACGTTCGAGAACGTAACAAAGGCGCGCCAGCAGGCTATCGAGGTTACGGGCGATGTCGCCAAAATGGCGCAGGCGGAGAATTTCCTGACGCAGACATTGCGCAGTCTGTTCGCGCTCGCCGAAGCCTATCCCGAACTTAAAGCAAACCAGAATTTTCTCGACCTTCAGGCTCAACTTGCCGAGATAGAGGAGGTTCTCTCGCAAGCAAGACGCTATTATAACGCCGTTGTCCGCGACTTAAACACGGCAGTCGAAAAGGTCCCGACTAATATCGTGGCTATGCTGTTCGGTTTCAAAAAGCGCGAGTATTTCGAAATCGAGGACGCCGCCGCGCGCGAGGCTCCAAAAGTCGATTTTAGCCGCAAGGAATAGAAGCAGACGCACAGCCTGTGGCGAAAAGGGGTTAAGCTAATAGTCTCGGACCGGCGTAATCGTTATGCCGGAAGAAAGGTGAATAATATGAATTCGAAAGTATGGTTTTCCGCAGCGCTGTTGTTCCTGTTCGTTACCGGCGCCACGGCGTATTACATAGAGTCGTTCGACTCGGAGATATACCTCTTTAAAGACGGTTCTTACGAGGTTACCGAAAGGCTCGTCGTCGATTTCGGGAGCGAGAACCGCCACGGGATATACCGCGAAATACCGTATAAATACGAAGCCGAATCCATTCGAGATAGATTCCTGAAACGGTCGAAAAAGGTCAGGATTAAAATATTGAGCGTTACCGACGACGAGGGTAACAGCTATCAGACTAAGATAAAAAAAAGAAGGGGATATATCAATATCCGAATCGGCTCACCGAGTGTATATGTTTCCGGAACGTTCGTGTATAATATCAAATATAAGGTCGAAGACGCGATACTCTATTTCGACGACTACGACGAGCTTTACTGGAACGTTACCGGCACCGAATGGGACTGCAATATATCGTCCGCGTCCGCGAAAGTATATGTTCCCGCCGATATGCCTGTCGACAAACTTCGCACAAATTGCTATACCGGAGCTTACGGCTCTCAAGAGCAGAATTGCTCGGCGGAAATAGTCGGCAAAGCTATCCATTACAAAACAAATCGACCCCTGGGGGTTTTCGAGGGTCTGACGCTGGGGCTCGCGATGCCGAAAGGATATATCGGCAAGCCCTCCTTTATGAAACGCGTTATGTGGGAACTGGAATATGTCTGGCCGCTGGTATTTTTCCCCATCGGTCTATTAATATTGATAGTTCTCTATCTAAAAAAGGGTCGCGACCCGCTATATTACTCGATAGCGCCGCGTTACGAACCGCCGGTGGGGCTCACTCCCGCCGAAGCCGGAACTCTAATAGACGAGAAGGTCGATATGCAGGATATGACCTCGACTATTGTCGACCTGGCGGTTCGAGGGTATCTTAAAATAATCGAAATCGAAAAGAAAAAGATTATTTTCTTTACAACTAAGGACTATGCTCTCGTTAGGCTGAAAAGCGCAGACGACAAACTGAAAAAACACGAAGAGCTGATGTTCGACGGGCTTTTCGATAAGGGCACAATAGACTCCGACGACCTGCAAAAAGTTAAGCGACTCTGTCCCGATTGTGTCGGCAAAGAAGCGATAACAGTTTCCAGCCTGAAAGAGAAATTCTACACCGAACTTCCAGAGATTAAGAAAAGCATCTATAAAAACCTCGTAACGCAGGGCTATTTCCCATCCGACCCGGACAAAGTGCGCGGAAAATACGCCGGCTGGGGCATAATGCTGATAATAGTCGGAGCCGTTCTATCGTTAGTCGGCAATCCGCTATTTATTATAAGTGCGGTTCTGATAGGAATTCTCGCTATCCTCTTCGGGAGATTTATGCCGCGCAAAACGAAGAAGGGCAGTATTCAGGCGTCGCAAATCGCCGGTTTCGAGGAGTTCGTCCGACGGGTCGAAAAAGACAGAATCGCCCGGATGGCGCAGGACGACCCGACCGTTTTCGAGCGGCTTCTGCCTTATGCTATGGCTCTCGGTGTCGCTGACCAGTGGGCCGAGGCTTTCAAAGACCTGTTCAAAGAAGCCCCGAATTGGTATGTCGG
>QNEE01000052.1 GCA_003645085.1 bacterium
CGAGGCATATCTCCCCCGTTGTCTGGAGTCCGGAAAAAACTATAGGTTCGGGAATATATTTAATCAGAATAAAAAACGGCGGAATGATATATACAAAACCTGTGGTTTATATCAAGTAAGACGATTGCACAAAGCGCCGCCGGTCGATTAAATAAACAAAGCGGGATATTGTTACCCCGCTTTGTTAGCCACGGATATTGGGCCCTCGAAAACAGATTATTCCTCGGGCGTATTTTGAAAACCGCCGCGCCACGGTCGTTCCATACGGTTTTCCATTCTGCGCTCGGCGCGTTCCACTCTCAGTTCTTGTAACCGGTCGCGCTGCTCGTCGGTGAGAACCTCCATTATCCTGAGCAAATTATCGATTCCGGCGAGTTTCATCTCCCGTTCCAGTTGAGTTACTTTTTCGGCCAGCGTGTATATCTTTTTCCGGTCGAAATCGTCCTCGGACATCGCGCGTTCCATATCGAGTTTCGCCCTTTCAAGCTTGGCTTTGCTTTCGATTTCAGCCTCGCGGTGCTCGAAACGTATATCGCGGATTGTCTCGCGTTGTTCTTCGGTAAGTTCGAGTTCGTCGGCGAGACGTTCGATAGCCAGCCCTTTGTCTCGCTGGCGATGTCCCATCTCACGTGCGATTGCTACACCGACGACCGCTCCCACCAGAACGACGACGATTGCGATAATCCAGGTTGTGCGTGCCATCTTTTACCTCCTCCAGGTTTTTAGTTTTTTCTATTCTCTATGGTCGATTCTGTATATTAGGCCTTCCGGGGCCGCGCTCCTTACCCATTTCGATAAGTCTGCGGACCTCCTCGGCGAAATCCCGTTTGAAAACAAGAAGTCCGGCTTGTTGTTCGACCGTTAAAATCCCCTTTACTTGATTGTAATACTCGGTTTCTTCGGCAAACTGCTTCTCGCGAATCTCTGAGAGCGAATCGAGTATCGCTTGAAGTTCTTTCTCATCCGGTTCCTGTGACTTAAGCCCTTCGTCGAGACGGTCGATTAGTCGCTTCTGCTCCATACCATATTCGTCTCTCGCGGAGTCGTATTCGTTCATCAGAGGGAAGAATTTCATCGATTGCTCTTCCGTAAGGTCGAGTGTTTCTACCAGTTTCCACATCCGAATCATCTCGATTCGTTCACGGAGTTCTTCTCTAAAAAACTGTTTGTCGCGATGTTCCGGCGGTCCCGGTTGCGCGAAAACAACCCCTGCGAAAACAAAAATCAGGCCCGCAATTACATATAGTCTTCTCATTATTATACCTCCTCTTTGCCGGGATAACCGAGTTCGTCCAAAAGCATAAGAATCCCCTCGGCTTCATCTTCGGACAGCATATCGATACGCTCGTTGATATCGACCGGAGTGTATATATCGAAAATTTCTTCCGCTATTTCGCTATCCAAAGGCAGAAGCTCGACCAGAATATCTTCCTCGACCTTCCCATCCTCGACCGCATCGATAAGCAGTTCTTCCGGTTCCCGGTTTTCATATGTTTCTATTATTTCAGTTATTTCCATTTTTGATTGCGTTTCTGGTTTTTTAGGTTTGGTAATGCCGAAAACGAGCAGTAAAACCGCCGCCGCGGCGAATCCAACCACAAACGCCGGTCTGACCTCGAACCAGTGGCGCGCGGGTTTTCTTTCAATTCTTCCGAGAACTCTCTGAACCAGAGTCTGCGCCTCGAGGCGGGTAAGTTCCGGTATCGGGTCCTCGGCGAGAATATCGTGCATATCGTTCTCAGCCTTTTCCCAATCGAAATCGTCTAATCTGTTTCTTGACATAATCACTCCTCGATTTTCAAAATTGTCCGGATACGTTTTACAGCCTCGAAAAGCTGCGCTTTGATTGTGCCCTCCGATTTACGCAACACCCCTGCTATTTCGGCAATCGGAAGATTGCGGTCGTAGCGAAGGACGAACGCCGCACGTGTCGCGGGCGGAAGTTCGGCTATAGCCCGACGAACGAGTTTTTTGCGCTCGTCTTCGTCGATAGTATCGATAGGAGAATCCGATTTATCCGAGAGCCGGGCCTCGTCGAGCGAAACGCTGTCGCGCCTTATCCTCTTGCGAAGATAGTCGCGCGAAAGATTCGCGGCAATACTGTATAGCCACGTCGCTATAGTCGATTTTCCCTTAAAGTTCCTTATGTTTTCGATAGCCTTCACGAATGTCTCCTGTGTAATATCAAGCGCGTCGTCGCGGTTTCCGGTCATTCTATACGCGAGTGCGAACACGTTATCCCTATTATTTTCGATTAACTCGGCCATCGCGTCTCTATCGCCATTTTTTGCCTTTGTCAAAATACGTTTTTGTTCGCTCGTTGTTTTCATCGGTTTCGTTAGTTTTGACGTTTCAGGATTGAAAAGGTTTAGAGAGATTTTAAAAACTACACACGTTACCCCGAATTCACGAATCGATTGGAGCCCTGTTTCTTGAATAGTCGCTGTAACCGAAAAAATCGGGCCGGAAGGCGTCTGATTGTATTATTCGTCGACGGCGCGGAATTCGCAAGCGCGGGTTATAGGCTCTTCGGCTGAATATTCCCACATATCGAAGCTGTCGAGGACCGTCTTGCGGTCGAAAACGCCCTCGCAATTAATAGGTTTCATCTCGTGAGGGAGCATAAATCGGATTTTCGCCGTTTGCGGTGGAATTATCTTACCTTTATTGTCTTCGAAAGGAGGATAAAACGCAAAACTCCACCCGTAGGACCACTGTCCGGGCGGGCCTGTCAAAGCCCGATAAACTATCGTTTCATAGGTAATACGCAAAGTTATCGGGCCTTCTAACCCGTCTATTATTGCAGGAGAAGCTCGGTGCGCTATATAACGATACTCGGTAGAGTCGCTTCCCGAAAAAACATAGATATACACCGAATCGATAGGCCAATCGGGCGTAACCGAGAGAATATCGCTTTCCACATCGGGGGATAACGAAGCCATAAAAACTACCTGCGCTACGGTATCTATAACCACCGCATCGAGATAGACATAGTTTATCGCCGCAGGAGGGTCGATGATAAGTTTCGGTGTGCCCGGCGGCGGAGCCGGGCGGAAAGCGATGGTCGCAATCGCAAATAACGCCATTATCGGCAGAAATATCTTTGGCCTGCTGTTCGCCATACGATTTTTCTATTGTTCTTTTACAAGGCCGGGAAGGCCTATCACATAGAACTTCCTTGCGCGTGGGCCGTCGAACTCGCAAAAGAACACCTTTTGCCACGTTCCAAGAATCAAGCTGCCGCGCGAAACAGGAACGAGGACCGATACGCCGACCAATGTCGATTTGATATGCGCATCGGCATTGCCTTCCAGATGGCTGTAATCGCCGCCGCGAGGAATCAGTTTGGAGATTGTTGTCAGAATATCGCGTTGGACATCGAAATCGGCGCCCTCGTTTATTGTAACCGCTGCGGTAGTATGCGGCACATAAACCATAGCCGCGCCCTCGGTCAGGCCGATATTCTCGACTGCCTGCGAAACCCGAGGGGTTATATCCAGAGTGCAGACCCTACGGGGAGTTTTTATCTCGAACATTAACATCCTACAGTCCTATATCCTGATTTCGACGTAAAACTGTTTTCTTAACCTTTCGAGTTCTTCGTCTATCGACCGGCGCATCTTAAGCTGCCGTGCGGCCTCCCGAATAAGGTTTCTATCCTCCTCGATAGTTCTGACACGGCTCTCGCGTTTCCCTGCGACCTTATAGATTTCCAGAACATCGCCCATTTCTATCGGCCCGACAATATCCCCATCGGAGGCGTCACGGATTTCCTCCAGAAAATCCGGTTGTATAGTGGTAAGAGGCACCCAGCCATAATCTGTAAAATCCACCACATCGTTGTAGGAACTAAATTCATCTGGCAGTCCCTCGAAGCTTTCAGGTTTCGCTTTCGCTTCTTTATAAATAGTATCGGCGAGAGCCACCAGTTCGGCGAACCTTTCCGGCTTAAGCTCAGCTCTGGCGAGGATATATGCAATAGTAACCTCGCCGCCGGCTTTATCGACAACCTTCACCAGGTGATATCCCATAGGAGTTTTCACCGGGCCGCCTACTTCGCCATAGCCGAGTGCAAATGCGATAGAATCGAGTTCTCCCGTCAGGTCGCCGCGTCCGAACGTTCCGAACTTTCCGCCTTTTGATGCCGTAGTGGAATCCTCCGATAGCTCGGCGGCGACCGTCGAAAAATCCTCTCCGGCGTCGATACGCTTTCGAGCCTCGGCGAGTCTGGCCAGAGCCGCATTTATCGTGGCCGAATCCGGTTCCAGCCGGACAGCGATTCCAAGCAAATGAACTTCCGGAGGTGCGTCCGGCAAACTGTCCCTGTAGACCTTATAGAAGCTGTCTACCTCGGCTTCCGTTACCGGAATTCTGCCGAAATGATTTTCGATATAAGCCTGTTTCAGATAAAGGTCCTCGAGCTGCTCTCGCGTTTTGCGCTTAAATCCTTCAATCGTGAACCCCTCCTGCCTAAGCTCGTTCTCGAACGCGACCTCGCCGCCGTAACCCTCAATCAACATCGCCCAGCGCGAATCGAACATCTCGTCGATACGGTCCGGGTCGACTTCGATAGATTCAGCTTCGGCGGCCAGAAGAATCAACTTCTCATTCACTATTTCTTCGACCTTCGCACTCAATAAATCGTGAACGAGTGCAGAATCTTCGGGCAGACTACCGCCCAGCTCGACGAGTAAAGCCACCTCGGCCTCGCTGCTGGTAACTACTTCGTCGTCGACAACGGCCAGTATGCGTTCCTCGAAATACACCTCATCTGCGGCCAGTATCGCCGTCAACATAAAAAAGACTATTGCGATTTTTCTAATCATCGGAATCGAGATTTCTCATTATCGCCGCAGTGTCTATTACAACATTTTTAACAGTCGTCAGCGAGTCGAGAATCTCCGCGTAAATTTCCTTGAATTTTCTTTCTATAAGCAAGTCGTAGATATTTTCGCGGACGTTTTGTAACTCGCGGATACTCCCTTTCGGCGCGAAATCGAGCAGTTTAATAAAGTGGAATCCGAACTCCGTCTCGATAGGCCCAACGGCCTCCCCCTCAGGGAGAGAGAAAGCGGCATTGGCGAGTTTAGGGTGCATCTCTTCACGGGCATAATAATCCGTTCCTTCGATATCGGAACCGACCGAATACCGTTCCACGAGTTCCTCGAACTCGACCGAATCGAGCAGTCCAGCGATAGCCTCAGCTATAGCCGAATCCGTAACCATTATATGAAGACACCTGACTTCATCGCGGTCGCGGATAAAGCGGCCTACGTTTTCCTTATAATAGGCTTGGACTTCCGCCGAATCGACTTCAATACGCGGCATAATAAACTCACGTTCGAACGCCGAAGCTAATATCGTTCGCCGCGCTTTGCGGAGCTGATAGGCTGTTTCTTCTTTGTTGTCGAGCCCGAGGTCCATAGCCGCTTCCGCGAATAAGACTTCGTTTTTCCAATTCTCTATAAAAATATAAACGTCCTCATCTTCCAGCCGGCCTTCGAAAACCTCCGGCAACATTCTCTTAAGCTCTTCAGCCTTTAGTTCGCTTGAACCGACTCGGACAATAGCTGAATCGCGGCGGTCGCGCCCGCATCCAGAAACAACGAGAGCAATCGCCGCGATTAATAGAACGATATTTAATCTACCAAACCACAATTACGGATTCACCGGATTTACCGTGCCTGGTGTCGGTGGTGTTGCGGGTTCTGGCACCGACTCGAAACGAGAGGAATCTATTAGCGCCGCGATAGCGCTTTCGTAAATCTTGACGTTGAATTGCTCCCGTGCGCTTTCCAGATATTCGTCCATAATGGTCTGGCGTTTTCTCTGGTTTAGCTTGCTTTGAATCGTGCTACTTACCTGCTCGTAAGGTCTCGGTTCCGGTTCGCGAATCTCCATAACCTCCATAACCGACCATTTTTCGGTGCGGTCTTTTACCGGCCCGACAATGTCTCCGGATTTGGCGTCGGCGACAGCTTTATACAGAAGTGGGTAACGCCGTTCGGTTAATTCGAGAATCCAATCTCTGCCTTTAAGATAGCTTCTTTCGGATTGCTTGTCGGCCAGTTTGCCGATATCGGTTCCGGCCTTAACCTTATCGTATATCTTATTGGCCTCGGATTCGGAGCTAATTTGAACCTCGCGAACGACTACCGTGCGCGGCGCCATAAACGAGTCTATGTTCGCTTCGTAATAGGCTCTCATTTCTTCTTCCGTAACGTCCACATTTTTGTATATGTCGGTCTGGAATACTCTGAGCATCTCCCTCTCGAGTTCGTCGTTATACATCTCACGGTATTTCTCTGTCCCCGTGATATTTATCTTTTCGGCCTCCGCGAGAAGTATGCCCTCCTGTGCCATCAGTTTTACGAACTCGGTCAACTCCTCGATTGTAGTGAACACCTGCCGGCGCATCGGAGACATCGAGCTATATATCGAATCGAATTGTCCTATAGTCCAGGTTCCGGTGTTCCAGTTCGCTAGCGGCAGCGCTCTTTCCTCTTTGGTGAAAACCAGCATCGCGCCCGGTTGGTCCTCTGCATCCATTTCCGCGAATTTCTCCAATACGAGGTTCATATTCTCCTCATTGAAAGTAAGGCCTGCGCGTTTGTGGCATTCGTCGAGGTATTCCATCATCCGTTCTTGCTGTTTGGTTTTCTCGAGAGTTCTTTTGAGCATATCCTTCTCTTCTTCGAACGGTTTCAGGTTTGCGTTCTTGCGAGTCCCTTTGCGCATTATAATATGCCAGCCGAAGCGCGTTTTAACCGGTTCGGAAATCTCGTTCTCTTCGAGAGCGAGGACCGCGTCCTCGAACGGCTTGACCATCCTTCCGACGGTGAACCAGCCCAGGTCTCCCCCCTGTGAACCGCTGCCGGGGTCTTCTGAATACTCCTTTGCCAGTTCGGCGAAATCCGCACCTTCCTGTATTTTCTCGCGCAGTTCGACAGCCAGCGCAGAATCTTTGACGAGAATATGAGCGGCGTTATATTCCTGTGCGCGTTGATTATACATATTCATTAATTCCTCGTCCGTAATCGTTACTTTATTAACGATTTCTTCTTCCCAAAGAGCTATCAGCTTACGGCGGTTCTCGTTGTTTTCGAGGCTCAGAAGCACCGTCGAATCCTTATCGAGACCTTCTTTGTAAGCTCCGAGCAATAGGAGTTTCTGTCTGATAATATTATCGAGCGCGCCCATCCGACCCTCGAAAGCCTCTTCGACAGTTTTCCAGCGAGGCTTCATTCTCGCCACGTTGTCTTCCAGCTCATCGGCAGAGATAGTGTATTTACCTACCTTCGCGACCGTGCCCTCGGGGGCGTTTTCGCAGGCGATGAATACGACACCCACCGTAAGAACAACCAACGACATCCATGTAACTAATGTTTTCATCCGTCCTCCTTCAGGATTTGATATTTGATTTTCCGGTATTTATACCGATTATATTATCCGAACGCCGCGCGGGCGTTGCGAAGATGTTTTATTTTAGCAGCTATACTCTCGCTCTGGAGCCGGGCGTTCTCGACAACCTCTTCTGGGGCGTTTTCTATAAATTTATCGTTAGACAGACGTTTCTTCAGGCCGTTTAATACGCCCTCGAGTCTTTCTATCTCTTTATCTAATCGCGCTCGTTCGGCCTCGATATCGACAATCCCCTCGAGCGGCAAGAATATCTTACTTTCAGTAACAACTGCCGTGCCAACGACCCCATCGGGACGGTCCTTTTGCACCTTAATCGACTCGATTCTCGCCAGCGCTTCGAGCACACCGGCGTGCTTCATAATCGCGATTCCCTGTGCGTCGTCGGCGGGGACGACGACCGCGTTCCCGACCTTGCGCGTGCCTATGCCGGTTGCGGTTTTTATATTCCTGAGGGCGACAGCGATATCGTTAATATAACCGAATTCCGTTTCCGCGCCGTCGTCGATAAGCTCTTCCATCGCGATAGGCCATCTTGCCACTATACAACCTTTCGCACCGAGACCACCGTCGACCTCGTCCTTTATCTTTTGCCAGATATCCTCCGTAACAAACGGAACAACCGGATGCCAGAGTCTCAGCACCTGCTCTAGCACGTGGAGAGCGACTATCTGCGCGGCCTTATCGTGTTCGGCGAAACGGTGTTTGACCGCTTCGAGATAAACATCACAAAAATCGCCCCAGAAGAAATGATAAAGTGTGTTAATGGCCTCGTCAAGGCGATAATTTACGAGAGCCTCCTCCGCACCGGCTTTAGCGCGCTGGAGACGCGAGAGTATCCACCTGTCCACAAGCGAATCGGTCGGCGGGAACTTCAGTTCTTCGAGACTTATCCTGTCTTCGATATTCCCGAGAACGAGTCGGGAGGCGTTCCACAGCTTGTTGCAGAAATTTCTCCCCTGCTCGAAACTGTCCATATCGACAAACAAATCCTGGCCGGCGCCGGCCTGTGCGAGAAGCGAAAACCGCAAAGCGTCTCGCCCGAAACGTTCGATAACATCCAGAGGGTCGATACCGTTGCCGAGAGATTTGCTCATCTTGCGGCCCTGCGTGTCTCGAACCGTGCCGTGAATATAAATACTATGGAACGGAGTCTCGCCCATAAAATGTTCCGACGCCATAATCATCCGCGCGACCCAGAAAAATATTATCTCGCTTGCGGTAACCAGAACATCCGTCGGGAAAAACCGCTTCAAATCGGCGGACTCCATCTCCGGCCAGCCGAGCGTGGCGAACGGCCAGAGCCAGGAACTGAACCAGGTGTCGAGAACGTCGTCCTCCCTGCGGATATTTTTATTTCCGCAGCGTGGGCATTCGGTCAAATCCACGCGGGAGACGATAGGCTCGTCGGAGCAATCGCAAAACCAGACCGGGATTCTGTGTCCCCACCATAGCTGGCGGCTTATGCACCACGGCCGGATATTTTCCAGCCAATTATAATAAACCCCTTGCCAGCGTTCGGGGTAGAACCTCGACAACCCACGCCGAACTATATCGAGCGCCGGTTCTGCGAGTGGCTTCATATTGAGGAACCACTGGTCGGATAGGAACGGCTCAACAAGCGTTTCGCAACGGTAGCAATGCCCCGCCGAAAGCTCGTGAGTCTCGACTTTCTTGAGAAGGTCCTTTTCTTCGAGACCCTTGACCACGGCATCGCGCGCCTCGAACCTGTCCATACCCTCGAACGGGCCGCCGTTAGCGTTGATTTTGCCGTCGTCGGTGAGAATATTAATCCGGTCGAGGTTATGCCGGTTGCCTATCTCGAAATCGTTAGGGTCGTGCGCGGGAGTAACCTTGACCGCGCCGGTGCCGAATTCCGTATCGACATAATCGTCGGCGATAACCAGAAATTTCCTGTCGAGAAACGGGTGCACGACAATCTTGCCGACATAATCCCGATATCTTTCGTCTTTGGGATTAACCGCGACAGCCGTGTCGCCGAGCATCGTCTCCGGTCGGGTGGTCGCGCACCCGATAAAGCCGCCACCCTCCAACGGATAATCGAAATACCAGAGCTTGCCGTCCACCGGCTTATGTTCGACCTCCTCGTCGGAAAGCGCGGTCTTGCATTTTGGGCACCAGTTGATAATATACTTGCCGCGATATACAAGCCCCTCTTCATATAACTTTACAAACGCCTCACGAACCGCGCGGGCGTAACCCTCGTCCATAGTGAAACGGGTGCGGCTCCAATCGCAGCTGCAGCCTATCTCCTTGAGCTGCTCGACAATGCGTCCGCCCTTGTCCTCTTTCCATTTCCACAAACGCTCCACAAACTTCTCGCGGCCGATATCCTCTTTAGTTATACCCTCTTTGGCGAGTTCCTGCGAAACCATATGCTGCGTTGCGATACCGGCGTGGTCGGTGCCGGGAAGCCATAGCGCAGAATACCCGCGCATCCGGGCGTGCCGAACAAGAACATCCTGAATGAGATTATTCAAAGCGTGGCCGAGATGCAGCACATCGGTAACGTTCGGCGGAGGGATAACGATAGTGAACGGTTCACCCTCGCCGGAGGGCTTGAAAAAGCCGTTTTCTTCCCACCATTTATACCACTTGCTCTCGGCGGCTTTCGGGTCGTATGTCTTTTCGAGTCTGATAGTCATAAATATCGGGGCGGGTTTTTTAAATCGTAATTATAAAGGAGGTTAGTGAAAATGTCAAGCGAAAGTTAGGAGAAACTGGTTTGCCGTTCTTCGCTAAAATTTTCGCAATCACCGCGAGAAACGACACGCCATTGCGATGAAGCGAAACGACCAAGCAATTTCGATTTAGGATTTCATTAGTGATAAAGGGTTAGTCATCGGTCTTCAAAAAGGGTGCGCAGCCGTGTGTCCTCACAAGTTGGAGAAGGACCGAGAGATTATTCTTGACTTTATCCAGATGAATTCGTATAATCGTGACTGGATAGTCAGTTATTAAATCACTGTTCATTATGGGAACCGCGGAAAGAAGAGAAAGAGAGAAACAACAGCGCCGCGAGCTAATTCAGAAATGCGCGCTCGAGGTCTTCGCCAGCTATGGTTACGACCACGCGACAATGGACGAGATTGCGAGTCGAGCCGAACTGTCTAAAGGCGCGATATATCTATATTTCCACGACAAGGATGAGTTGTTCTCGTCGCTGATAGAACAGGGAATTACAGAATTTCAGGACGTCATCAGGTCTTCCCTGGAAAGTATCGACGACCCCGAAGAGCGAATCCGTAAGGTGGTCGGCACGATTCTCGAGTATTTTCGGGCGCGGAAAGACATAATACGGCTGTTTATGTATACACTGGGTCGTCTATCGAAAAAGGCTCACGGCGATTTGCACAAGATAATGCTCTCCGCCCGCGACAGAGCTGTCGAGCTTTTAGAGTGGGCATTGGAGCCGGCCTATAAATCCGGTGTTATTCGAAACGATATAACGCTCGAGATGGCCGCCGTTTTTTTCCAATCCACAGTTGTCGGGGCGTTGAGCTGGTTTCTCACACACGATTTCGACGAAATAGACAACGAGAGGACGCGCGAAATACTGTTCGAGCTTTTCTCACGGGGCGTATTTAATAATGAAAAATAAATCAGCATTAATAATCCTTATCTGTTCGAGCGTTCTTTTCGCTTTGCAACCGATGACCCTCGACGATTGCTTCTCGGCGGCACTCGAGAACTCCCCGAACGTAAAGGCCGCCCAAGAACGGATATCACAGGCACAGGCACAGGTTATTCAGGCACGAAGCGCGTTTTTGCCATCTATTTCGGCCACGGCGAGTTATACCAGACTCGATACCGAACCTTATGTCTCTATGGGCGATATGACGGAGATGATGGGTGAGATACTCGCTATGTATATCCCCCCGGAACTCTGGCCACCCGATACCGGTCAATTCGAGGACACCGGCGACCAGACGATGAAAATGGGCGAAGACGAAAACTACGATATTACAGTCGGTTTTCGGCAGCCGGTTTTTGCGGGATTCGGTATACTCAGCGGCTATCGACTGGCGAATCTGAACAGAAAAATCGAGGGGCTGAACGCCGACAATACACGCGAGGAACTTCTCTATTCCGTCGAGGAAGCCTACTGGCAGCATATCAAAGCGCAGGGCTTTCTGCAGACCGCAAAACAAAGCCTCGAACAGGTTTCCGCGCACGTCGCAGATTTGGAAATACTCGAGGAACAAGGCGTAGTATCGCCGAACAACGTGCTCGAAGCTCAGGTTCAGGAATCGGAGATGGAATTGACCGTTCTGAAGGCACAACAGGCCGTCCGTCTTACGCTTCTGGTGCTATCGACGCTTACGGGCATTTCGGCAGATAGTATTTTTATCGAGCCGGAAATCCCCGAAAAAACCGACCCTTTCGAGAACTCCAGCGAGGCTCTCAAGGCCGCTCGCTCCGGCAATACGAATCTCAAAACGCTCGATATGGCGTGGAAAGCCGCCGATATCGCTATAACAGCGGCGGCCAGCCCTTTATATCCGGCGGTAGCGGTTATCGGAAACTGGCATTATAAGAAACCAAATCGCGAACTCGAAAACGACTGGTATGATTCGTGGGATATTACCGCCGCTGTCAGCCTGAACGTATTCGATTGGGGATTGACAATCGGCAGAATTAAAGAGGCCGTCGCACGAAAACGCGAACTCGAAGCCAACCGCGAAACGGTTACGCACGCACTCGACCTGCAGGTTAAAACGGCGTATTCGACCTATATCGAGGCGGTCGCCGCCGAGGAGGTCGCGCGCAAACAGGTCGAATCCGCACGCGAGAACTACCGTATTACTCAGGAGCTTTTCGCCAATCAAGCCGCGACGAGCACGATGCTTCTCGACGCCCACAGCGGACTGCTGCGCGCCGAGGTTAACCACCTAACCGCTAATGCGGATAGAGCAATAGCAAAAGCCGCCCTAACGAAACTTACCGGCGGCTATATTAAATTCTTCCGGGAGGAAGAACAATGAAAGTTAAATCAAAAATGCGATATTCGGATTTATTCACCGAAAGAAAAAAACTGCGCAAACGCCGAATATCGGTGTATCCGCTAATCGCGACTATCGTAATAATCACACTAATAGGTTGCTCTGGCAACGATAACCGGACATCCGGCGCCGACGAGATATATGTGCCGGTGAGAATATACGAGATAGACCGAACCGAAGTGGTAAAAACGCTCGATTTCGGTGCTGTGCTCTCCCCCATTCAAAAAGCCGTTATCGGGCCGCAGTTCTCGGCGTGGGTCGATAAAATCCTCGTCGAGGAGGGCCAAAAGGTCAAGAAAGGTGAATTGCTCGTCGTTCTCGATGATTCTCAGGTGCGACAGGTTCGCGCTCAATACGACGCCGCCAAAAAGGAATTCGAGCGGATTAGCGCGCTACGCAAATCCGGCGCGGTAACACAACAGCAATACGACCAGGTCGAGGCTCAATATCTCGCCGCGAAAGCCGGCTACGAACTCGCGGGAAGCAACACAAATATCCGCGCGCCGTTCGACGGTGTCGTATCGGAGATTACGGTAGAGGTGGGGGAGGCATACAGCTCGATGAGTATGTCGCCGACAGGGAAACCGTCACTGCTGAGCGTCCTCAAAACGGACTCGATGAAAGCGGAGGTCAGGATTTCCGATTCGCAAATCGAACGGATAGATATCGGACAGCGCGCTCTGGTCAGGGTCGATAACTATCCCGACACCGTTTTCGATGGAAGGGTAGTAAATATCGAACCTGCCGCCGAGCATAGCAGCGGAATGTTCAAAGCGGTAATCGCTATCCCGAACGACCGGGGGCTACTCAAAGCGGGATTATATGCGAGAGTCGGTATCGTTATCGAATATAGAGAAAAAGCTATCGCTGTGCCGCAGGACGCGATGGTCGGCGATACACTCGTATTTATCGCGAGAGGCCGAACCGCGAGGGCATCGCGCGTAACGGTCGATTTCGAGACCGAGGATATGGTCGTTGTTAAGTCGGGTATCGATAGCGGAGATTCGGTAATCACCGACGGCGTAATCGGCCTTTTCGACGGCGCGGAGATTCGGGTTCTGGAATAAGACGAGACTTCGATTCGAATCATTCGATAAAAAAAGCCCGATATCGGGCTTTTTTTAGTTTCGATAACCTAAATTATTTCTAGCGTCCTTACTCGGCCTCACACTCCCTTATTCAATCAGGCCCGAAAATAATAAGCTTTTTTGAAGGTTGTCTAATGATTTCACCTTCGTCATCGACTCCCAATACCCCGGTTTCTTCTCGTTTATTATACATATTCCGATTAATACTACCAGATTCGATTTCATTTTCTTCTATAACTTTTTGCCCAATTGCTTTTCCGGGAATATAACGACCTAATTGTAATAATACCCTTACGAAATCGTTCCCTTCCTTTTGGTCATTTACCGCATAACCGATAATAGGACCGGGTTTCTTTGCTAATTTGGCTCGTCCAGGTATTTCGGAAGTCGTCAGGAAATCACCTCCCCTGATTAATCTATCGGAGGGAACGACTTTTACATCGACTCTTCCGGTAAGAGCAACCGGAGGACCCTCTTCGGGGGAGTTTATTACAACGGAAGGATTCTCGGAAATAACACCAGCTACGTAAGGGTCGTAAGGTCTATCGCTCAAGGCGTATTTATCGTCCGAACCTAATTCGTAGGAAACAACCATTCCCGGCTCGTATGCCCCATTTACATCGAAATGCTCAGCAAGGTCGCCAACGCTATAAGTATTATTAGCATATACACGTCCGCTTGCGGCTATATCACCCGTCCGAAGGCCAACAGTATAATCATAGTAGACTTGCACCTTGAAGTTCAATGCGTGTATTTCGTCACCCCAGGAACCGCCATGGTCATCTACATAAGCATAAACTGTCGGTGCAGTAGTGAAATTCCAGCTCAGGCCTGTTTCCTCCGAATTGAAGTTCCAGTCCACATCAACGAATCCATTAACGTTATTTTCTGTCATTCCAATATAAGAGCTGCCAACATAAATTCTAGCTCCATACCCTTCATTCCCATCTTCGTGATAACCATCAAAGTCACAATAAATATTCCTAACGGTTATACTAGTTGCCCCCGATGGAATAGGGATTGTCCCAATGCTCCACTTTCTATACGTGTCATCGCAATGTTGATGTCCAGTCCAATAAAACTCCTTCATTTCATGGCGCGTAGTCGAACCCGAAGTCGGATTGCCAACTCTCAGGTAACCGCTTACCTGGGCGTTGCCTACTACGTCGAGCTTGTCGTCAGGGGCAGTCGTTCCGATACCGACCTCTCCTGTGCCGTTCTCGATATATACTTCGTCTCCAGCGTCGGCATAATTGAATCTCGCACCGCCTGTGCAATACAGGCCGGTACTAACATCCCTCGGGAGATAGAGACCATAACTGGCGAATTCCGCGACATTATCGGTATCCTCGGAACGAACGTAGATTCTATTCCCGGAAGAATAAAATCTGCCCGCGTTGTTACCCATAGTGCTTCCGGTAAAGTAGATGCCATATCCGTTAGTGCCTATCTC